>NZ_JBEYVJ010000112.1:0-21921 GCF_040643935.1 Kitasatospora sp. NPDC047058
TGTCCGGGCGCGCCCGTATGTTTTTTTTTGTTTTTTTCCCCGGGGGGGTGGGTGGCCGTCCGGCCTCCCACCCCGCACCGCGGCTCAGCGGTTGCCGACCGCCTGCTTCACCAGCGTCCGGCCGAAGTCCCACATCAGGCCGCTCCCCCGGTGCGCGTCGTCCATCACGTCGGTGAAGGCGTCCACGAAACGGTCGACGTCCCGCTCGGTGATGATCAGCGGCGGGATCAGTTTGATCACTTCCAGGTGGTCGCCGGACACCTGCGTCAGGATCCGGTGCCGCTGCAGCAGCGGCACCACCACCATCTGGGCGAACAGCCCCTTGCGGGCCGCCTGCAGCGCCGTCCACCCGGTCCGCAGCTTCAGCGACTTCGGCCGGCCGAACTCGATGCCGATCATCAGACCGCGGCCGCGGACCTCGGCCAGCATCTCGTACCTGCCGACCAGCGCGGAGAGCCGCTCCCGGAACACGTCGCCGACCCGGCGGGCGTTCTCCACCACCTTCTCGTCCCGCATCACCTCCAGCGTGGCCAGCCCGGCCGCCATCGCCTGCGCGTTGGAGCCGAAGCTGGCCGAGTGCACCAGCACCCGGTCCATCGAGGAGTAGACCTTCTCGAAGATCCAGCTCTTGCCGAGGGTCGCGCCGACGGGCACGTAGCCGCCGGAGAGCGCCTTGGCCGCGCAGACCAGGTCCGGCAGCACGCCCTCCTCGTGCTGGTAGGCGAAGAAGTCCCCGGTCCGGCCGATGCCGGTCTGCACCTCGTCGCAGATCAGCAGCGCCTTGTGGTCGTGCAGCAGTTCCTGCGCCGCGCGCAGCCAGCCGGGTGGCGGCGCCTGCACTCCCTTGCCCTGGACCGGCTCCACGATCAGCGCCGCGACGTCGCCCTTCTTCAGCTCCTCGGCCAGCGCCGTGAGATCGCCGAGCGGGATGGCGGTGTCCGGCAGCAGGGGGTCGAACCCCTTGCGGAAGCCGCTCTCGCCGTTGACCGAGAGCGAGCCGGTGGTCAGCCCGTGGAACGCGTGGTCCGCGTAGAGGATCCGCCGCCGCCCGGTGGCGTAGCGGGCGAACTTGAGCGCCGTCTCGACCGCCTCCGTCCCGCTGTTGCCGAAGAAGACGCGGTCCAGCCCCGGTGCGTGGGAGAGCAGCCGCTCGGCGAGCAGGCCGGGCAGCGGCGAGCAGTCGAAGCGGACCAGGTCGGGCAGGTCGAGGTCCATCACCTGCTTGATCGCCGACCGCACCACCGGGTGGTGCCGGCCGAGCGCGAAGATGCCGAAGCCGGCCAGCATGTCGAGGTACTCGTTTCCCTCGGCGTCGTAGAAGTACGGTCCCTGGGCGCGCTCGTAGTACTTGTCGAAGCCGATGGTGTGCAGCATCCGCGGCAGCTGCGGGTTGAGGTAGCGGCTGTGCAACTCGTAACGCTCGGGCCCGCGTTCGGCGATCAGCGCGGCGAGATCGAAGCGGGCCCCGGTCGGGTCTGGGTCAGCCGGCATGGCGCTGGTTCGCTCCTCGGGTCGGTAGCAGGTTCTTGGCGAAGGCGGCGGTCTGGGCGGCGACCCCGGTGCCGGTCAGCCCGGTCTCCTCGAGGATCTCGCCGCGGGAGGCGTGCCCGAGGAACCGCTGCGGCAGGCCGAGCACCCGCACCGGGACGTCCACCTCGGCGTCCCGCAGGGCCTGGGCGACCGCGGCGCCGACCCCGCCGGTCCGGCCGTTGTCCTCGACGGTGACGACCAGCCGGTGCGCGGCGGCCAGGGCGGGCAGCGCCGGGTCGACCGGCTTGACCCAGCGCGGGTCGACCACGGTCGCGGTGAACCCCTCGGCGAGCAGCAGCCGCGCCGCGTCCAGCCCGGCGGCCGCGGTCGTCCCGACGGTGACCAGCAGGATCTCCGGCAGTTCCCCGGTGCGCAGCAGGACGTCCACCCCGCCGATCCGCTCGACGGCCGGCACGACCGGCCCGATGTTGGCCTTCGGGAAGCGCACCACGGTCGGCGCGTCCGGCACGTCCACCGCCTCGCGCAGCTGGGCGCGCAGCTGCTCGGCGTCACGCGGCGCGGCCAGCCGCAGCCCGGGGACGACCTGGAGGATCGACATGTCCCACATGCCGTTGTGCGAGGCGCCGTCCGGGCCGGTCACCCCGGAGCGGTCCAGGACGAAGGTGACGCCCAGCCGGTGCAGGGCGACGTCCATCAGCACCTGGTCGAAGGCCCGGTTGAGGAAGGTCGCGTACACCGCGACCACCGGGTGCAGCCCGCCGGTGGCCAGCCCGGCCGCGCTGGTCACGGCGTGCTGCTCGGCGATCCCGACGTCGAAGGTCCGCTCCGGGAAGGCCTTGGCGAACTTGGCCAGCCCGACCGGCTGGAGCATCGCGGCGGTGATCGCCACCACGTCCGGCCGCTCCGCCCCGAGCGCGAGCATCTCGTCGCCGAGGACCGACGTCCAGGAGACCCCGCCGTCGGGCGAGATGGGCAGGCAGGTGTACGGGTCGATCGGGCCCACGGCGTGGAACCGGTCCGCCTCGTCCTGCTCGGCCGGGCGGTAGCCGCGCCCCTTGACGGTCAGGCAGTGCACGATCACCGGGCCGCCGAAGCCGCGGGCCTGCCGCAGCGCCTGCTCCACCGCGGCCAGGTCGTGGCCGTCGATCGGCCCGAGGTACTTGAGCCCGAGGTCCTCGAACATGCCCTGCGGGGCGAAGGCGTCCTTGAAGCCCTTCTTGGCCCCGTGCAGCGCGTCGAAGATCGGCTGCCCGACCAGCGGGGTGCGCTGCAGCGCCTCCTTGCCGAGGGCGAGGAAGCGTTCGTAGCCCTGGGTGGTCCTCAGGGTGGCGAGGTGGTTGGCGAGGCCGCCGACGGTTCTCGCGTAGGAGCGTTCGTTGTCGTTGACGACGATGACCATCGGCCGGTCGCGCGCCTCGGCGATGTTGTTGAGCGCCTCCCAGGCGAGCCCGCCGGTGAGCGCGCCGTCGCCGATCACCGCGACGGTCTGCCGGTCGTACTGCCCGAGCAGCCGGGCCGCCTTGGCGAGGCCGTCGGCGTAGGAGAGCGCGGTGGAGGCGTGCGAGTTCTCGACCAGGTCGTGTTCGGACTCGGCGCGGGAGGGATAGCCGGACAGGCCGCCTTTGCTGCGCAGCCTGGAGAAGTCCTGGCGGCCGGTGAGAAGTTTGTGGACGTAGCTCTGGTGGCCGGTGTCCCAGACGATCCGGTCGTAGGGCGAGTCGAAGACCCGGTGCAGCGCGATGGTCAGTTCCACCACCCCGAGGTTCGGGCCGAGGTGGCCGCCGGTCCGGGTGACGGCGTCGATCAGGAACTCGCGGATCTCGTCCGCGAGGAGCGGGAGGTCGGCGGCCGGGATCTTCCGCAGGTCGGCCGGGGACTTGACGCTGGAGAGCATTGGCATGTGTTCACCTCACGACTCGGAGCGGTGCGGTGGTGCCCCCCTGTGGCGGGTGCCCGGCACGGGGCTGCTCCGGTGCCGGGCGGGTGTGTTCAGTGACCCCGGTTGGCGCTGACGGTCTCGGTGATCGCGCGCAGCGACTCCTTGAGGGAGCCCATGGTGGCGAGGACGGCCGTCGGCTCGTAGCCGCAGTGCGCCATGCAGTTGGCGCAGCGGGCGTCCCTGCCGCGGCCGTACTTGGACCAGTCGGTCTTCTCGATGAGTTCGCGGTAGGTGGGGACGTAGCCGTCGGCCATCAGGTAGCAGGGGCGTTGCCAGCCGAACAGCGAGTAGTTGGGGATGCCCCAGGCGGTGCACTCGAAGTCGACCTTGCCCTCCAGGAAGTCCAGGAAGAGCGGGCTGTGGTTGAGCCGCCAGCGCCGCCGGTTGCCGCCGGCGAAGGTCTTGCGGAAGAGGTCCCTGGTCTGGTCGACGCCGAGGAAGTGCTCCTGGTCGGGTGCCTTCTCGTAGGCGAACGCCGGGGAGATCATCATCTCGTCCACCTGGAGCTCGTCGTTCAGGTAGTCGAGCACGTCGATGATGGTCTGCGGGGTGTCGGTGTTGAAGAAGGTGGAGTTGGTGGTCACCCGGAAGCCGCGGCGCTTGGCCTCCTTGATCGCCTCGACGGCTTCGTCGAAGGTGCCCTCCTTGGCCACCGAGGCGTCGTGCCGCTCGCGCAGCCCGTCGATGTGCACGGTGAAGGTGAAGTAGGGCGAGGGCTTGAACCGGTCCAGCTTCTTGCGCAGCAGCAGCGCGTTGGTGCAGAGGAAGACGTACTTGCGGCGCTCGACCAGCTGCCGCACGATCTCGTCGATCTGCGGGTGCATCAGCGGCTCGCCGCCCGCGATCGAGACCATCGGGGCGCCCGACTCCAGCACCGCGCCGACCGCCTGGGCGACCGGCATCCGCTGCTTCAGCACGCCCGCGGGGTGCTGGATCTTGCCGCACCCCTCGCAGGCCAGGTTGCAGGCGAAGAGCGGTTCCAGTTCGACGATCAGTGGGAACTTGTCCCGTCGCTTGAGCTTCTGCTGCATGAGGTAGGTGCCGACCCGCACGGTCTGGCGCAACGGCATGGCCATGGCTAGCTCGCCTCCTGGGGGAGCGTCGAGGATGTGGGGTGGTGCCGGGTGCCGGCCACCGGGCCGCCGCGGCCCGGCCGGTTCCGTTCGTGCCAGTCGACCAGGGCGGGCACGGTGGCCCGCAGGGTGCGCCAGGCCCGGACGCCGGCCGGCAGGGTGCCCGGGCGCAGCAGCTCGTGCTCGGGGGTGTCGACGACGACCCGCAGGACGGCCGCGGGCAGGGCGGGGCGGAGCTCCTGGAGGGCGGCGAGCACCGCGGCGGCCTCCATGTCCACCGCGAGTGCGCCCTGCAGGTGGAGGGCGCGCCGCTCCAGGCCGCGCACCACGTGGTCGGCGGTGTGGTGCACCCCGGCGTGGGCGGTCAGGCCGCGCAGCCGGAGGGCCCGGGTGAGTTCCGGGCCCGAGCCGACGGGGAAGAGGTTCCCCTCGGCGTCGCGCACCCCGTTCGCGACGATCACGTCGCCGGGTGTCATCCCGGGCGCGACCGCCGCGCCAAAGCCGGCCACCACGACGGCGCCGTAGCCGCCGGGGGCCGAGGTGAGCAGCCGTCGGACGGCGTGCGCGGCCCGCCTCCGGCCGACCCCGGTGCGGACGAGCACCGGCGGGCCGCCGGCCGCGCCGCGCCAGTCCCCTCCGCGCAGGGACCACACCTCGGGGCCGAGCGCGCAGAGCACCAGCAGGGGGGCACGGTTCACCGGGCGGCCCCGATCGCCGGGGTGCCGGTCTCCCGGCCGGTGGCCGGACTGCCGTGCAGGTACCGGCCGAGCGCGGTGACGGGGAAGACCAGCCGGTACAGGTGGTAGTTGATGGAGAAGTCCCACGGGAAGCCGGTGCCGGTGAACTGCGGCTCGTCCCAGGTGCCCTCGGGCAGCTGGGTGCGGACCAGCCAGTCCACGCCGCGCTCGACCGCCGGGTTGGCCCGGCCGTCCGGGCCCTCGCCGGCCGCGAGCAGCGCCATCAGCGCCCACGAGGTCTGCGAGGCGGTGGAGTCGCCGCGCCCGGCCCAGCGGGCCGGGTCCTCGTAGGAGCGCATGTCCTCGCCCCAGCCGCCGTCGGTGTTCTGGCGGTCCTCCAGCCAGCGGACGGCGCGGCGGACCGCCGGGTGCTCGTCCGGGACGCCAGCCGCGACCAGGGCGGGCAGCACCGAGCCGGTGCCGTAGATGTAGTTGGTGCCCCAGCGGCCGAACCAGGAGCCGTCGGCCTCCTGGTTGCGCAGCAGCCACTCGACGCCGCGGCGGGTGCGCGGGTCCTTGGCCTTGCCGACCTCGGCGAGCATCTCCACCACGTGGGCGGTGACGTCGGCGGACGGCGGGTCGACCACCTCGCCGAAGTCGCAGAACGGCAGCTTGTTCGGCAGGGTGCTGGTGTTGTCGACGTCGAACGCGCCCCAGGCGCCGTTCTTGGACTGCATGCCGAGGTTCCAGCCGACGCCGCGGTCGACCGCGCCGCCGACCTTGGCGGGGTCGGGGTGGGCGACCCGGCGCAGCGCGAGCACCACCTCGGCGGTGTCGTCGATGTCGGGGTAGGTGTCGTTCTCGAACTCGAAGGCCCAGCCGCCGGGGGCGAGCGAGGGCCGCTGGACGGACCAGTCGCCGCGGCGGGTGATCTCCTCGGCGAGCATCCAGTCGACGGCCGAGACCAGCGCGGGGTGGTCGGCGGGCAGGCCGGCGTCGACCAGGGCGATGGTGGCCAGGCAGGTGTCCCAGACCGGGGACTGGCAGGCCTCCAGCCAGCGCCGGCCGTCCTCGGTGTGCACGGTGAAGCGGTCGAAGGAGGAGAGCCCGGCCTGCATGACCGGGTGGTCGAGCTCGTAGCCCTCGAGGTGCAGGGCGATCAGCGAGTAGACGGCGGGCGGCTGGATGCCGCCCCAGCAGCCGTCGGCCTCCTGCCGTTCGACGATCCAGCGGCAGGCCTGGGCGACGGCGAGCCGGCGCAGCGGGCGCAGTGCGCGGTGGTGGTAGGCGTGCAGCACCTTGTCGAGGCGTTCGAAGACGCCGTCCCAGGTGGTGGCGGGGGCGAGCGGGCGCTCGGGGAAGGGCTGCTCCGGGTCGGTGTGCAGCTCGGTGAGCGGGAAGGGTGCGGGGCGGACCGGGCGGTGGGCCGAGACGATGGTCAGCGGCACGATGGTCTGGCGGGCCCAGCAGCCGAAGGCGTAGATGTTCAGCGGGAGCCACCTGGGCACGAAGATGATCTCGGGCGGCATCTCGGGCAGCCGTTCCCACGGCCACCAGCCGAACAGGGCGAGCCAGATCCGGGTGAAGACCCGGGCGGCCGCGATGCCCCCGGCGGAGCGGACGTAGCGGGCGGCGGCGAGCATGTGCGGGGCGTTCGGCTCGTCGCCGGCCAGTCTGAGGGCGACGTAGGCCTCGACGGTGGTGGAGAGTTCGGCCGGGCCGCCGTGGAAGGTCGACCAGGTGCCGTCCTCCCGTTGTTGGGAGCGGATCCACTCGGCGGTGGCCTTGGTCTGCTCCTCCGTCCGGATGCCGAGGAACTGTCGGAGCAGTAAGTCCTCGGCGTCCATGGTGACGTTGGTTTCGAGGTCGCCCTTCCACCAGCCTTCGGAGCTCTGCAGCGAGAGCAGGTGGGTGGTGGCGCGGGCCAGTGCCTCCTCGGCGGAGGCGGGCCCGGTCTTCGGTCGCTCCCGGCCGTCGGGGCCGGGCGCATCGGGCCCTTCGGGCTGCCACCGCCCGGCGCTCAGCAGCGCCGGGGGGCGGTCGCCCACCGCGACCGGCTCGGAATCGTACTCAGGGTCGAGCCGGCCGTCCGCGGTTGCTGTCAACGTAACGTCACCTCTCTCGTACCACCACGAATTCGGCGAGTGCGACGAAGTGCTCGCGCACCACGTCGGGCATGGGCACCTCGTCCAGGGCGGCGAGGGCAGTCGTGTGCTGGCGGCGGGCCTCCTCCTGGGTCCAGGCGCGGCCTCCGGCCTCCTCGATCAGGGCGGCGCGGGCGGCGAGTTCGGGCTCGCTCTCCTCGCCGCGCCCCTTCGGGTCGGCCAGCTGTCCGGCGAGCCGTCGGGACGCGGCGCCGCCCTCTGCGAGGGCGGCGGCGACCGGCAGGGACTTCTTGCGCTGGCGCAGGTCGCCCCAGTGCGGCTTGCCGGTGACCTCGGTGGCACCCCAGATCCCGAGCAGGTCGTCCACCGCCTGGAAGGCCAGGCCCAGGTGGTGGCCGTAGCGCTGGAGGGCGTCCGACACCCGGTCGTCGGCGCCCGCCAGGACGGCGCCGATGGCGGAGGCGGCGGCGAGCAGGGCGGCGGTCTTGCCGCCCTCCATCTCCAGGCACTCGGCGACGGTGACGCTGTCCCGCTGCTCGAAGGCGACGTCCATGGCCTGGCCGTCGATGAGCCCGCGGGTGGCGGTGGTGAGCAGCCGGACGGCGCGTGCGGCGTCGGTGGCGCTCGCCACGCCGGTCGCCCCGGCGTCGAGGAGCACCTCCGTACCGAGCGTCGCCAGGGCATCGCCGACCAGGATCGCCTGGGCCGGACCGAAGACCGTCCAGGCGGTGGCCCGGTGCCGTCTGGTCTCGTCACCGTCCATCAGGTCATCATGAAGGAGGGAGAAGTTGTGCACCAGTTCAACAGCGACCCCACCGGGCACACCGGCCTCCGCCGGGGCGCCGACGGCCTGGGCGGAGAGCAGCGCCAGGGCCGGGCGGACGGCCTTGCCGCCGTCCCCCGCGGCCGGCGTGCCGTCCCGGTCGATCCAGCCGAAGTGGTAGGCCGCAACGGTGTCCATCGGTGCGGCCAAACGGGCGACGGCGGCCTTCAGCGGCGGGGTGCAGAGCGTGCGGCTGCGGGCGAGCAGCTCCGGCACCGAGACCGGTTCGGCGTGCGCCGTGCCTCCGACGGCAGTGCCGGTGCGTGACTCCACGTGCGTTCCCTCTCCCTGGTGGTGCCGGGCCGCACGGGACGGCCGGGCGCTTGCGATGTCGATGAGACCGGTACGGCCGGCCTGGCCGGCGTCGGGGCCGGCGGTTCTCGCGGGGTCGCCGACGGCGGGGCCCTGGGTCATCGGGGCCACCTCCCGTCGCCGTGGTCCACCGGGAGCCGGGTGCCGGCGAGCGCCGCGTCGGCCGCGGCGTGACCGCTGCGGACGGCACCTTCCATGGTCGCGGGCCACCCGGTGGCCGTCCACGCGCCGGCCAGCAGCAGGCCGGGGACGTTCGTCCGGGCGGACGGGCGCAGCGCGGCGGTGCCCGGGGCCGGGTCGAAGGTGGCGGTGCGCTCGCGGGTGACGAAGAAGTCCAGCACCTCGGCCTGCCCGGCGGCGGGCAGCAGCCGGGCGAGCTCCGGCAGGTAGCGGCGGCGCAGCTCGGAGACCGGCAGGTCGATCTCGTCCTGGACGGCGGACTGCGAGAGCGCCAGGTACTGGGCGTCCGGGTGGGCCCCGCCCAGCCCGGTGCCGGCCAGGCCGGAGTGCGCGGTGCGGTCGAAGACCCACTGCACCGGCGAGCCGAGCGCGGCGAAGAAGGGCTTGCGCAGCACCTTGCGGTCGTAGACGACGTGCACGTTGAGGATCGGCGCGGTGCCGAACCCGGCGAGCCGCTGCTGCCCCTCGATCGCGTCCGGCGGGAGCAGGGCGGCGGCGGCGTCCTGGGCGCCGGCCAGCACCACGGTGTCGGCGGTGAGCAGCTCGTCGCCCTCCAGCCGGACGGCGTGCTGGGGGACGGCGGGCTTGAGCTCGGCCACCCGGGCCCGCAGCAGCACCTTGACCCCGGCGCGCTCCAGCTCGGCGAGCGCGCGGTCGTGGTGGATGGTGCCGAGCGGGACGGCGGCCATGCCGATGTCGGAGGCCCCCGGGTCGGAGAGCAGGCCGGTCTTGAAGACCATCGCGGCCAGTGCCAGGGACACCTGCTCGGCGCGGGCGTTCAGGGTGGCGACGCCGACGAGGTCCCACAGCGCGGCGACGGTGCGCCCGTTCTGCCCGTTGGCGCGCAGCCAGGCGCCGAAGGAGACGGTGTCCAGCGCCGGGTCGGCGAGGTCGAGGCCTTGGAGGGCGAGTGCGCCGCGGACCACCCGGGCCCGGTCGGCCGGGCCCAGGTGCGGGTAGCGGGCCAGGCTGCCGGCCAGGTGGAGCGGGACGGGCAGGCCGGCCCGGCGGAGGCGGCCGAGCGTGCGCACCGGGGCCGCGTCGGGCCCGGACACGCCGAGCACCGGCACGTCGAGCCGGTCCTGGAGGTGGACCAGCCGGCCGGCGCCGAGCCGGTCGAGCAGGCCGCGGTAGGCGGTGCAGCAGCGCAGGTAGACGTGCTGGCCGTTGTCGACGGTCAGCTCGCCGCGCCGGAAGGAGAAGGCCAGCCCGCCCAGCCGGGGGCGCCCCTCGGCCAGGGTGACCCGGTGGCCGGCCTCGGCCAGCCGCAGCGCGGCGGTGATGCCCGCCAGACCACCGCCGACCACGACGGCGGCCGGGCGCGCGGCATCGGCTCGCCCGGTCATCGGCCTTCCCCCTCGTGTCCGGCACCCGGTCCGGCCGGGGCGTTCGTGGTCGACGTCGTGCCCATCCTGGTGGACAACACGGGCCCACCCAGCAGTGATTCCCCGCTGACACAGCGTGACAGAACTGCGGCGAGAATCAAGAACGCCCCCCGGCGAGCCCGGAAAGCGCCACGTACGCCTTCTCCCAGCCCGGCAGCGAGACGCGGCCGCGCAGCACCGACTCCGGGTCGGCGGCGATCCGGCCGAGCAGCCGGTGGTAGATGCCGGCCATCGCCGCGGTGCAGGCCCGGCTGCGGCGGTCCAGCATCGGCAGCAGCCGCAGGCCCTCCTCGAAGGCGGCCTGGGCCCGGGCGGCCTCGAAGGCCACCAGGCCGGTGAAGTCCGCGCCGGCCGGCGGCCTCGGCAGCGCGAAGCCCTGCTCGCAGCCGAACCGGGCGAGGTCCTCGGCGGGCAGGTAGGTCCGGCCGTTCAGGGCGTCCTCGCGCAGGTCGCGGAGGATGTTGGTGAGCTGCAGGGCCAGGCCCAGGGTGTCGGCGTAGTGCGCGCCGCGCTCCGGGTCGTCGCAGCCGTACACGCCGAGCGACAGCCGGCCGATCGCGCCCGCGACGCAGCGGCAGTAGACCTTGAGCTCCTCGTACGTCTGGTACTCGGCGCCCTTGAGGTCCATCTCGACGCCGTCGATCAGCTCGTCGAAGCCGCCGAGCGGGATCGGGAAGCGCCGGGCGGCGTCCGCCAGGGCGACCTTGATCGGGTCGGTGTCGTCCTCGGCGACCGCTCCGGCGCGGATCTCGCCCAGCAGCTCGCGGGTGCGCTGCAGCGCCTCGGCCTTGCGGTCGTCGGGGAGGTCCCCGTCGCCGATGTCGTCGACCCGGCGGGCCAGGGCGTACAGGGCCGACATGGCCAGCCGCTTCGGCTCCGGCAGCAGGCGGATGCCGTAGCTGAAGTTGCGGGCCTGCAGTCCGGTGACTGCCTCGCAGTACCGGTACGCCGCCATGACCTGCGCCGACGCCAGTGGTGATGCCGCCACTCGGGCGTTCACCTTCCCTTCGCGAAGATGGCCGCCGCCTTCGCTGCGAGGCGGCGCTTGTCGGGCTTCGCCTGCTGGGCGAGCACGTCGTACCCGGCGTCCTCGATGGCCGCCAGGGCCGCGTACCCGCCGGCGGTGAATCCCGCCAGGAGCAGTCGAAGCCTCCCCCGAACCGTACCTACCAATGGCGCGCCGTGGTCGAGCAGGGTGCGGGCCCGGGCGGCCTCGAAGGCGACCAGCTCACGGACGGGGCCGTCGGCGCTCGGGGCGGCGAGGTCCGCCTCGGTGACGCCGAACCGGGCGAGGTCCTCGGCGGGGAGGTAGATCCGGCCGCGGGCGAGGTCCTCGGCCACGTCCTGGAGGTGTTCGACCACCTGGAGGCCGCTGCAGACCGCGTCGGAGAGTTCGATCCGCTCGGGGGTGGCGACGCCGGCGATGGCCAGCACCAGGCGGCCGACCGGGTCGGCGGAGAGCGTGCAGTAGCCGATCAGGTCCTGGTAGGTGGCGTAGCGGGCGGTGGTCTGGTCCACCCGGTTGGCCTCGATCAGACGGCGGAACGGTTCGGGGGTCAGCGCCCGCCGGTCCACCAGCGGGACGAGGGCGCGCATCAGCGGGTGGCGCGGGGCCTCGGCGGTGCCGGGGTGCAGGGCCGACTCGAACACCCGGTCGAGGTCCTGCTCCAGGGCGTCGAGCAGGGCGAGCCGGAAGGCGACCTCGGCCGGACCGGGCGGACCGGGCTGGGCCGAAGGGGTGACCGAGGGGTCGGCCCCGGCGGCGGGCCCGGCGGCGGGGGGCGGCCCGGCGACGCCGAGCAGCCGGGCGGTGCCGGCCGGGTCGGCCAGGTCACCGTCACCGGCGTCGTCCACCAGGCGCGCGAAGCCGTAGACCGCCATCAGGTCGTCGCGCCAGGCGGCGGGCAGGAAGAACGGGGCGACCGGGAAGTTCTCCGCGCTCGCCTTGTCCAGGGTCCCCCCCGTCGAGCGGTCCACTGGCTCACTGCTGGGCTGGGCCGAAGCCGACACTGCTGTCACTCCCCCGTTCTACACCGCTCCGCGCGACCTCCCCGAGTCGGACACGCGTCCGATACCGGGAGTCCCGTCCGACACACCACCCCCGTGCCTTACAGCCTGGCACCACCGGCCGCGCCGGAGAAGACCGGCCCGCCCGGCGCGCGGGGCGCTCACCCGCGCAGCGGCGGGCCACCCGGGGTACCGCGGGGGCACACGGCACCGGTGCACGGCCGGGGGCACACGGCAGGGGCCGGTACCGGGCAGTCCCCGGTACCGGCCCCTCCGTGCGTCGCGCCGGGGCTACGGCCGCTCGCCGCGCTCGTAGCGGCCCACGACCTCATCGGTCGGGCCGTCCATGACCAGCTCGCCGGCCTCGATCCAGATGGTCCGCTCGCAGACCTCGCGGATCGAGTTGTTGTCGTGGCTGACCAGGAAGACCGTACCGGCGGAGCCCCGCAGCTCGTCGATCCGCTTCTTGCTGCGCTGCTGGAACGCCTGGTCGCCGGTGGCCAGCGCCTCGTCGATCAGCAGCACGTCGTGGGTCTTCGCCGCGGCGATGGAGAACCGCAGGCGGGCGCCCATGCCGGAGGAGTAGGTGCGCATCGGCAGGGAGATGAAGTCGCCCTTGTCGTTGATGCCGGAGAAGTCGACGATCTCCTGGTAGCGCGCCTTCACCTGGGCGGGGGTCATGCCCATCGCCAGGCAGCCGAGGATGACGTTGCGCTCACCGGTGAGCTCGTTCATCAGCGCGGCGTTGACGCCCAGCAGCGAGGGCTGGCCGTTGGTGTAGATGCCGCCCTTCTCGGTCGGCAGCAGGCCGGCGATCGCCGCGAGCATGGTCGACTTGCCGGAGCCGTTGGAGCCGATCAGGCCGATCGCCTCGCCCTTGTACGCGGTGAAGCTGATGCCCTTCACCGCGTGCACCTCGCGCACGCCGGAGCCGCGCTTGCGGCTGATGATGCGGCTGATCGCCGAGGTGGCGCTGCCCTTGCCCGAGCCGGCGCCGTGCACCCGGTAGACGATGTGCACGTCGTCGACGACCACGGTGGGCTCGCGGGCGACGTCGCTGTCCTGCACGGACAGGCTCTTTTCCAGGTCGGTGTCAGCCACGGCCGTACTCCTCCTCGGCCTTCCAGAAGAAGACGTATCCGATCACGAACATCACGACCGCCCAGGCGATGCCGTAGGTCCACAGGTGCGGCGGGAGGGTCTGGTGCTGGGGGACGTGCTTGTTGTAGATGACCGGCGCGAGCGCGTGCCGGACCAGGTCCATGTAGATCGACGCCGGGTTGACCTGCATCACCTTCTGCCAGAACGGCGGCCAGGAGTTGATCTTGTCCTGGATGCTGAACATCACGCCGGAGAGGAACATCCAGGCGCGCATGGCGAACGGGATCAGCTGGGAGATGTCACTGGTCTTGGCGCCGATCCGCGCCATCACCAGGGCCACACCGGTGTTGAACAGCGACTGCAGGATCAGGGCGGGCACCACCAGCACCCAGGTCCGGCCCGGGTCGATGCCGCTGATCAGCACCACGCCGACCAGCACGACCATCGAGATCAGCAGCTGCTGGAGCTGGATCACGGTGAAGGCGATCGGCAGCGAGGCCCGGGGGAAGTGCAGGGCGCGGATCAGCCCGAGGTTGTCGGAGATCGCCCGGGTGCCGGACTGCACCGCGTTCTGGGTGAACTGGAAGACGAAGACGCCGATGCAGAGCCAGGCGGTGTAGGTGCCCGCCGGGAACCCGTCCTTGTTCTTCAGGATCACACCGAAGACCAGGTAGAACACCGCGCAGTTCAGCAGCGGGGTCACGACCTGCCAGAGCTGGCCGAGCTTGGCGTCGGTGTACTGGGCCACCAGTCGTGCGGTGGCGAAGGCCCAGATGAAGTGGCGCCGCGCCCACAGCTGCTTGGTGTAGGCGAGGAGGCCGGGCCGTCTGCCGCTGACCGCCAGGCCGTACTTGTCCGCAAGCTGCTTGGGGGTCAGGCCCGCGTCCGCCCCCCTCGGGGCTGAGAGGCTGACGGGTTCACTCACTGTCGACACATTCGTCCTTCGCGCGGGATCGGGTCGGGGCGGGCCGGTCGGCGGGGGTCCGCCGGCCTTGCGCCGAGGGGGATCCACTCGGATCACGGGGGGAGTCCGGCCGGTGTGTGGTCACCGGCCGCAGCGATCGGGCCGACCGTACGGCTGTACGACCGGTCCGATCGGCCTGCCGTACGGTCATCGGACAGGTCAGATGACCGGTGGCCGGCCCAGCCTGGTCAGTCGCCAAACGGTACGCCATCGCATGGGCCGCCGCGTACCGCAGGGTTCGCGCCAGCCCGCCCGGAACCCGCCCCACCAGGCCTTCAGCGCCTCGGGGGAGGGGCGGCGGGCCAGGGTCAGCAGGAACCAGGTTCCCAGATAGAGAGGCACGAACAGGGCCGGAAGGTTCCGCCGGGCGAGCCACACCCTGTTGCGGGCCACGTTGTGGAAGTACGTCGCGTGCCGGGCGGGCGAGGTGGTGGGGTGGTGCAGCACCACGTCCGCCCGGTAGTCGATGGCCCAGCCGGCGTCCAGCGCGCGCCAGGCGAGGTCGGTCTCCTCGTGCGCGTAGAAGAACTCGGCGGGCAGCTGCCCGGCCTGCTCGAACACGGTGCAGCGCACGGCGCTCGCGCCGCCCAGGAAGGTGGTCACCCGGGAGGAGCGCAGCGGGTCGCTGGCGCGCAGCCGGGGGACGTGCCGGCGCTGGGTGACGCCGGTGTCCGGGTCGGCGATCCGGAAGCTGACGATGCCCAGCTCCGGGTCGGCGGTGAAGGCCTCGCGCAGCAGGCGGGCCGAGTCGGTGCGCGGCAGGTGGCCGTCGTCGTCCAGGAAGAGGACGGCGTCCACCTCCTTGCCGTCCCGGCCGAACAGCTCGATGCCGACGTTGCGGCCGCCCGGGATGCCGAGGTTCTCCGGCAGCTCGACGGCGCGCACGCCCGCCGGCAGCGGCGGGAGCGGGGCGCCGTTGGCGACCACGGCCAGCTCGACGGCGGGGCCCTCCTGGGCCCGGACCGACTCGATCAGCGCGGTCAGCTCGTCCGGGCGGTTGCCCATGGTGATGATCACCGCGCCGAGCCGGAAGGTGTCGGCGGCGGTCGCGGCGCCCCCGGTCACGGCGCTCACCGGAGCCTGCTCGACAGGACGATGCTCAGCAGGTGCAGCACGGTCTGCAGCATGGCGATCGCGGCCAGCACGACCACCGCGAGCCGGGTGAAGACCAGTCCGCCGTGCACGGCGTCCGCGATGCCGGCGGCCAGGATGAACAGCGAGGCCTCGACCGCGCCGACCAGCCGGTGGAACTTCAGCAGCGACGCCACCCGGCGGGCCTTGGCGACCCCGGCCGAGCGCGGCACCGAGGCGCTGTCCTCGACCGCCGTCATGCCGCTGCGGGCACGGGCCACGTCGACCAGGTCGGTCTCGGACTTGATCAGGATGGCGCCGAGCGCGGCCAGCGTGCCGAGGAAGGCCCACTCCCAGTGGGAGCCGCCGCCCTCGCGGTGCAGCAGGTCGGTGGCGCGCAGGCCGAGGCCGGTCAGCAGGGCCGCCTCGGACATGTAGTGGCCGACCCGGTCCAGGTAGACGCCGGTGAGCGAGGTCTGCCGGCGCCAGCGGGCCACCTCGCCGTCGACGCAGTCCAGCAGCAGGTAGACCTGGATGAGCAGGGCCCCGAGGACCGCGCCGGCCAGGCCGGGGATGACGAGCGCGGCACCGGCGAGGATGCCGGTGAACATCATCAGGTAGGTCAGGCCGTTGGGCGTGATCGCCGTCATGGTGGAGAGCACACGGGTGATCCGCAGCGAGATCTTCCGCATGTAGAGGCGGCCCGCCCAGTGCTCGGCGCTGCGGCGCTGGAGCATGCCCTCCGGGTGGATCACCGCGCGCAGTTCCTCGATCGAGGGGCGGCGGGTCAGGTCCACCGGGGCCGGGGAGGGGCCCTTCGTGGACGGCTCAGCTGTTGACGGCTTGGACATAGTCGGCGTACGCGTCCCTGATTGCGGAAGGGGAGAGGTCGAGGTGCTCAAGAATGGTGAAGCGGCCCGGACGGGTGTTCGGAGCGTAGTGCACCGCCTCGGTGAACTCCGCCTCGGTGAAGCCGATCTGGGCTGCGGTCACCGGCAGTCCGTGGCGCGCCAGGCGCTCCACGATCAGGCCGGTCAGCTCGCGCTCGCCCCGCAGGAAGCTGGCGAAGGCCGCCCCGAGGCCGACCTGTTCGCCGTGCTGGGCGGACCGCTTGGGATACAGCACGTCCAGGGCATGCGAGATCTCGTGGCAGGCGCCCGAGGAGGGCCGGGTGCTGCCCGCGATGTTCATCGCGATGCCGGACAGTACCAGGGCTTCCGCGAGTGCAGTAAGGAGGTCCTGATCCTGGAGGTTTCCTGGGTGCCGCAGCAGGTTCTCGCCCGCCGAACGGGCCATCGCGACGGCCAGTCCGTCCACCCGTTCACCGGTCTCGGCCTGCGACAGCTCCCAGTCGGCGCACGCCGAGATGTTGGAGATGACGTCGCCGATGCCGGCCGCCACGAAGCGCGGCGGGGCCTGCCGGATCACGTCCAGGTCGACCACGATGCCGATCGGGCTGGGCACCCCGTAGGAGCCCCGGCCGGCGTCGTTGTCGAGGGTGGAGACCGGCGAGCAGATGCCGTCGTGGGCGAGGTTGGTGGCGACCGCGACCAGCGGCAGGCCGACCCGCGCGGCGGCGTACTTGGCGGCGTCGATGATCTTGCCGCCGCCGAGGGCCACGACGGTGTCGTAGTGCCCGCCGCGCATCTCCTCGGCCAGCCGGACCGCGCTGTCGAGGCTGCCGTCGTCCACGTTGTACCAGTCGGCGCCGGGCAGGGCCGGCTCCAGCCGCCGGCGCAGCACCTCACCGGAGCCGTTGCTGATCGCCACGGCGATCCGGCCCGAGGCGGAGAGCCGCTGGTCCGCGAGGATGCCGCCGAGGGCGTCCAGCGCCCCCGAGCGGACCTCGACGAAGACCGGCGACGGCACCAGCCGGGTCAGTACTGGCACGCGATCTCCCGCGCCTTGGCCAGGTCGTCGTGGTTGTCGACCTCGACCCAGGAGACCTCGCCGATCGGCTGGACGTCGATCCGCAGGCCGCGGTCGACCATCTCCTGGTAGCCGTCCTCGTAGTACAGCTGCGGGTCGCGCTCGTAGGTGGCGCGCAGCGCGTCGGTGAGGTCGGCGGCGGCGGCGGGGTTGATCACGGTGACGCCGATGTACTCGCCGGTGGCCTCGGACGGGTCCATCAGCTTGGTGATGCGGCGCATGCCGGCGGCCGGGTCGACGACGACCTTCATCTCCTCGTCGGCGAGCTTCTTCACCGTGTCGAGGGCGAGCAGGATGCCGGGGGCGTTGCCGCTCTCGGCGAGCCGGGCGTTGCCCTCCAGCATGGTGCGCTGGACGGAGGCCGGGTGGACGGTGTCGCCGTTGGCGAGCAGCAGGCCCTCGGTGAAGAGCTCGCGGGCGCACCAGAGGGAGTAGGCGTTGTTCCACTCCTCGGCCTTGTCGTTCTCGACCAGGGTGAGCTTGACGCCGTACTTCTGCTCCAGCGCGGTCTTGCGGTCGTACACGGCCTCCTTGCGGTAGCCGACGACGATCGCCGCCTCGCGCAGGCCGACCTCGGCGAAGTTGCCGAGGGTGAGGTCCAGGACGGTCCGCTCCCCGTCGACCGGCACCAGCGCCTTGGGCAGGGTGTCGGTGTACGGGCGCAGTCGGCGGCCGGCGCCGGCTGCCAGAACGAGGCCGATCATGCGGGGTCTCCTGATCCGTCGTGCTGTGCGCTGCCGCCGACGGTCGCGGTGGCGCGCCGATACCGGCGAGGATGCGGGCACCGTGTCGTAAGTGATGGTAGGCGACCGCGGCGACCAGCCCGAACGCGGCCGGGGGTGGTCGCGGGCCCTCCGGAGCGGCTCCGGGGGCGGGCCGGGGCCCGTGCTGCGGGCGGGCGGCGGGGCGCGGAGCGGGGTCGTGAAGAAGAGGTGCGGCCGAGGTGTCGATTTCTCCGCGCGGGCCGGTCGGATCGAACGCGCGCCGAACGGTTTCCGAACGGATTTGCCAGCCCGACGCCCGTTCCGACGACAGGAACGGCCCGCGAACGGTCATGATCCGCCCGGTTGTGCGTGGGACCCCTGTGCACCGCCACCCGTACGGCAGACTGGGGCACGACGCCACCGGTGCTCCCTTTTGCCCCCGAAAGAGGCCTCATGCCCCAGAGTCCGCCGACCAACCCGACGCACTTCACCTCCGAGATCGACACCGGTCTCGACGTGGAGACCGACGTGACGGCCGACCCCCGGGCCGCGGCCGGCGCGTCCGGCCCCGAGATCCTGCTCGAACTCGTCGACGACGAGGGCGTCACGATCGGCACCGCCGAGAAGCTCTGGGCACACCAGCAGCCGGGCCGGCTGCACCGGGCGTTCTCGGTCTTCCTCTTCGACCGGCAGGGCCGGCTGCTCCTCCAGCGCCGCGCACTGGGCAAGTACCACTCCCCCGGTGTCTGGTCGAACACCTGCTGCGGCCACCCGTACCCCGACGAGGCGCCGTTCGTCGCCGCCGCCCGGCGCACCGCGGAGGAGCTGGGCGTCGCACCGGCGCTGCTCTGCGAGGCGGGCACCGTCCGCTACGACCTGCCGGACGAGGCCTCCGGCCTGATCGAGCGGGAGTGGAACCACCTCTTCGTCGGCCTGGTCACCGGGGAGGTGAAGCCGGATCCGGACGAGGTGGGCGACTACGCCTTCGTCACCGCGCAGGAGCTGCGAGAGCTGGAGGCGGAGCGGCCGTTCTCGGTGTGGTTCCGGACGGTCTTCGAGGCGGCACTGCCGGGCATCCGGGAGATCGCCGGGCGGGACTGGTAGCCGGGAGGCGCGGGCGGGAGCACCGCTGCGCGCCGCCGGACGGGCCCCGGGGGCCGGACAGCCCTTGATCCGCCCCCCGCTCAGTCCGTCTCCTCCCGGGGGACGGGCAGCGAGGCCCAGATGACCTTGCCGCCCTCCCCCGTCCGCTCCACGTCACACACCCCGCCGGCCTGCAGGGTCACACTCTTGACCAGCAGCAGGCCGCGCCCGCCGGTCCGCCAGGTGTCGCCCTCCAGCGCCTTCGGCCGGTACGGGTCGCCGTCCTCGACCGAGACCCGCACCCAGCCGTCGCGGACCGCCAGCTCGGTGGTCACCTCCGGGGACTTCTCGGCGGCGTGCGTCACGGCGTTGCTCACCAGCTCGGAGACGATCAGCAGCACGTCGTCCACCAGCTCCTGGTACCGCACCCCGGCCATGCCCTGGGCGAGCAGCCGGTCCCGCACCGCGTGCCTGGTCCGCGGCACCGAGGCCTCCGCCGCCGGCACCGCGAACCGCCACACGCCCTCGCCCGGCCCGGCGGCCCCGCGCCGTCTCGGTCCGGCCTCCGCCGACCCGCTGATCTGCTCCAGCTCCACGTCCAGCCGCCCTTCGTCCGCGACCCCGGGAATCAGGCGTTCCGCTCATGGCGCCCTCGGTCCACAGAGGCTAGGAGAGCGACCCTCGGCACCGTGGCACCGTCGACAACTTGGCCGTGTCGGATCGGTCCCGGCCGGTTCCGATCGTCCGGTGGTCACAACCCGACCGGTTCCCGCCCCGGAAGCACCGCTTCGTTCACCCTCGCGAAGCATCCCCGCCACCCCGGTGATCCCCACCGGGGAAACGCAGGTGAGAAGCACTCCGGAACCCTGGTAATGTTCTCTCTGTCGCCGAGGGGGCGAAAGAAAAGCCCCCGAAGCACACACCCCGTCCGGGTGGCGGAATGGCAGACGCGCTAGCTTGAGGTGCTAGTGCCCTTTATCGGGCGTGGGGGTTCAAGTCCCCCCTCGGACACCGGTAATTCCCCGTGGGAACTCGAAAGAGATCCCACGGGGAATTTCTTTTTCCCCGCTTCCGGGCATCCCCCCCGCCGTCGACCCGCTCCGGCCGACCCTGACCGGCCTTGACCGGCTCTGACCTGCTCCGATCTGCGGACGCAGGGGTCCGATAGTCGGACACGAGATGGCAACGATCGGGTGATCTGAGCTTTATCTGAGGCTTTGGTCCGATTTAGCACCATAGCCTGCTGTGCGTTTGTCCGGACACCGACCAATGGCGAGTCCGGACCCGGACGAAGCCACCGATCAGACAGAGGACCGATACGTTGAGCGTGCCCGAGCCGGCGACGGCATCCCACCAGCACTACCGCCGCTCGCTCGGCACCATCAGCCTGACCGCCGTCGGCCTGGGCTCGATCATCGGGTCGGGCTGGCTGTTCGGCGCGGAGCGCGCCGC
Source organism: Kitasatospora sp. NPDC047058 (assembly GCF_040643935.1). Classification (NCBI taxonomy): domain Bacteria; kingdom Bacillati; phylum Actinomycetota; class Actinomycetes; order Kitasatosporales; family Streptomycetaceae; genus Kitasatospora; species Kitasatospora sp. NPDC047058. The sequence goes on from NZ_JBEYVJ010000112.1 coordinate 20,297, forward strand.
ACGGCTGGCCGGGCCGGCCTCCATCGTCGCCTGGGTGATCGGGGCCGCGGTGGCGCTGACCATCGCGCTGACCTACAGCGAGCTTGGCTCGATGTTCCCCAAGGCCGGCGGGATGGTGCGGTACGGCCAGTACTCGCACGGCTCCCTCGCGGGCTACCTGGCCGCCTGGGCCAACTGGATCGCGATCGTCTCGGTGATCCCCGGCGAGGCGACCGCCTCCGTCCAGTACATGAGCTCCTGGAAGTTCGGCTGGGCCAAGGACCTGTACGACGGGCAGGAACTGACCCTCAGCGGGGTGGCCCTGGCCAGCGTGCTGCTGGTCGGCTACTTCGCGCTGAACTGGTTCGCGATCACGCTGTTCGCCAAGACCAACACCGCGATCACCGTGTTCAAGGTGGTCGTCCCGACCCTGACGGCCGGCGCGCTGCTGCTCGCGCACTTCGACACCGCGCACTTCACCGACCACGGCGGCTTCGCGCCGAACGGCTGGAGCGCGGTGTTCACGGCGGTCGCCGTCTCCGGCATCGTCTGGGCGTTCAACGGCTTCCAGTCCCCGCTCAACCTGGCCGGCGAGGCCCGCAACCCCGGCAAGTCGCTGCCCAAGGCCGTGATCGGCTCGATCCTGATCGCGCTGGTGATCTACGTCGCGCTGCAGGTCGCCTTCCTCGGCGCCGTCCCGGCCGCCGACCTGGCGAACGGCTGGGGCGGCCTCGGCTACACCTCCCCGCTGGCCGACCTGTCGATCGCCTGGGGCCTGAACTGGCTCGCGCTGCTGCTGTACGCGGACGCCTTCGTCTCCCCCAGCGGCACCGGCATGATCTACGCCGCCACCACCTCGCGCATGATCCACGGCGTGCAGGAGAACGGCCACCTGCCGTCGGTCTTCGGCCGGGTGGACGCCAAGACCGGCATCCCGCGCCCCGCCCTGCTGCTCAACCTGCTGATCGCCTTCCTGTTCCTCGCCGTCTTCCGCGGCTGGGGCTCGCTCGCCGAGATCGTCTCGGTCGCCACCGTGATCTCGTACATCACCGGCCCGGTCGCCGTGATGGCGCTGCGCCGCCTCGCCCCCGAGCTGCCGCGCCCGGTCCGGCTGCGCGCGATGCCGGTGATCGCCCCGGTCGCGATGGTCTTCGGCTCCCTGGTGCTCTACTGGGCCCGCTGGCCGCTGACCGGCAAGGTCATCCTGCTGATGGCCGCCGGCCTGCCGATCTGGGCCTGGTACGAGCTGCGCAAGCCGTTCGCCGAGCTGAAGCCGCACCTCAAGGCGGGCGCCTGGATGGTCGCCTACCTCTTCGTGATGGCCGCCGTCTCCTGGGCCGGCTCGACCGACTTCGGCGGCCAGGGCTACCTGCCCGAGGGCTGGGACCTGCTGGTCGTCGCCGCGATCGGTTTCGCCTTCTACCACTGGGGCGTCGCCAGCGCCTGGGCCAACCCGTCGCTGGCCGCAGTGAAGGACGAGCTCGCCGCCGAGGCGGACGCCGCGGCCGGTGCCGAGGGCGCCGCGCTGCCGCACCAGGCCGGCGAGGCCTCGCGGGTCCGAGCGGAGTCCTGAGCAGGGTCCTGAGCGGAGTCCTGAACAGAGGACGCGCCGTGCGCGGGAGCGCCGGCCGGGGATCGCCCCGGCC
>NZ_JBEYVJ010000113.1:0-21884 GCF_040643935.1 Kitasatospora sp. NPDC047058
GAGCGACGCGGCTCTCGTGCGGTGACCCTGCGCTGAGCCGCCTTCAGGGCCCGCCCGCAGGGCGGGGCCCGTCCGCACCGCGGCTCACTCGACCGGCACTCACCAGCACTCCGAGCGGGACCGCAGGGAGCCGCCATGCCGTCGCCGTACCCCTACCGCACCACCCGCGAGGACGTGCGCGTCCCCCTGCCCGACGGCACCGGGCTGGCCGCCCGGATCTGGCGCCCGGTGACCGACGAGCCCGTCCCCGCCGTGGTCGAGTACTCCGCCGGCCGGCTCACCGACTGGACCGCCGCCGAGGACGCCCGCCGCCACCCCTGGTACGCCGGGCACGGCTACGCCGCCGTCCGGGTCGACCAGCGCGGCCACGGCAACTCCGCCGGCACCCCCGGGGACACCCCCGACGAGGCCACCGCGCTCACGGACGGGGCCGAGGTGATCGCCTGGCTCGCCGCCCGGCCCTGGTGCAACGGCCGGACCGGCCTGCTCGGCACCGGACCGGCCGGCGCCACCGCCCTCCGGCTGGCCGCCCACGCCCCCGGCACCGTCCGGGCCGTGGTCACCGCCTGCCCCGAGGGCGGCCTGCGCCCCGGCGGCGCCGTCCTCGCCGCCGAGCTGCACGCCCGCGCCACCGCCCGGCTCGCCGACGCGGCCCGCCCGCCGGACCCGCAGTACCTCGGCGACGACTGGCGCGCCCGCTGGCAGGAACGGCTGGCCGCCCTGGAACCCGCGTTCCCCGGCTGGCTCGCCGGCACCCCGCCCACCGACCCGCCGGACAGCGCCGCCGTCCCCACCCTCGCCGTGGCCGGCTGGGGCGACCCGTCCTGCTCACTGCTGCTCCGGCTGCTCACCTCCGGCGCCGTCCCGGTCCGCGCCGTCCTCGGCCCCTGGCCGCACGGCCTGCCCGACGAGATCCTCCCCGAGACGCTCCGCTGGTGGGACCACTGGCTCCGGGACATCGACACCGGCGCCCTCAAGACCCCCGTCCTGCGCAGCTGGATCAGCACCCGCTGGGCCGGCGAGGAGGCCTGGCCCTCACCCGACGTCCGGGACATCCACTACGGCCTCGACGGCCCGCTGCGTACCGCCGGCACCGCCTCCGACGACCGCTACGTGCAGGTCCGCTCCCCCCAGCACACCGGCCTCAACGCAGGCGCGTACGTCCCGCTCGGCCGCCCCGCCGACCAGCCGCCCGACCAGCGCGAGGAGGACGGGCGCTCGGTCTGCTTCGACTCGCTGCCGCTGCCGGAACCGCTCGAAGTCCTCGGCGCCGCGTCCCTCCGGCTCCGGCTGCGCCCCCCGGACACCCCCGGCCTGGTCGTCGCCCGCCTCTGCGACGTCGCCCCCGACGGCACCTCCACCCTGGTCACCCGCGGCGCCCTGGTCACGCCGGGCTCCGGCACGGCGGCCGCGGACGCCACCGTCGAGCTGGCCGCCATCGGCCACACCGTCCCGACCGGCCACCGGCTCCGGCTCGCCCTCTCCTCCACCTACTGGCCGTGGATCTGGCCCGACGCCGACACCGCCGGCTTCGCCCTCGACCCCTCCCACAGCACCCTCGCCCTCCCCGTCCGCCACCTCGCGGCCGACGTCGGCGCCGCCCCGATCACCTTCGCCTCCCCCACCCTCCCGCTCCCGCCCCCCGTGCACGTCACCGAACCGCTCACCGCCCGCCCGGAGCGCCTCACCGTCCACGACATCGCCCGCCACGAGTGGCGCACCGAGCTCTCCCCCGCGACCGACGGCACCCGCACCCACCCCGACGGCCTGGTCCGCGACGAGCACACCGTCACCGCCTACCGGATCCTCAGCGCCACCCCGACCAGCGCCCAGGCCCGCACCGACCGCACCGTCCGCCTGGAACGCCCCGGCATCGGCTGGGACATCACCGTCCAGACCCGCACCGAACTCCGCTGCACCCCCACCCACTTCCTCGCCCGCACCCGCCTCACCGCCCTCGAAGCCGGCACCCCGGTCTTCACCCACGACTGGCAGCACCAGATCCCCCGCACGACCCCGTAGGGTCCGTCCGGCGGACCGGCGTTCCGGCTCCCGGCCCTTGAAGGTGCCGCTGCCGAGCGTGCCAGTTCGAGGTCACCGGCGGCGGACGCATCCGGTACCCGGTCGACGCCGCCGACCGCACCGTCTGGATCGTCTACGCCGGGACCGGGCATCCGAGGGCCACCGACTGACCTTCGCCCGTCACCGGGGCGCCCCCTGCCCGGCCAGGGCCAGCGCCTCGTGCAGGTTGTGCTCGGCGATGGCCCGCATCGCCTCGCGGTGCGGGAAGTCGCCGTCGAGCAGGCGCAGCGGGCCGGCGACGAGGGAGAGGCGCTGGGCGAGGGCGTGGAGGGCGAGGCGGTGGGGGTCGAGGGGCTCGGAGGTCCCGGTGTGCAGCAGGGGGTAGTGGGAGCCGAAGCGGATCCGGAGGAAGGCGTGCTCCCATTCGGGGTCGAAGTGCATCAGGCCCTCGATGTCGATCAGCACCGGTTCGCCGGCCGCGTCCACCAGGACGTGGTCGGGCCCGAGTTCGCCGTGCACCAGGCCGTAGCGGGTGCGCGGCCGGACCGCCGTGTACCGCGCGTCCAGCAGGTCCGCGAGGCGTTCGCGGGCGGCGGCGATCCGGGGGTCGCGGGCGGCGGCCTCGGCGAGGTCGGCGAGGGCCCGGTCGCGGATCAGCTGTTCGCACGAACGGCCCTGTGACGTACCGCCGTTGTCGAGCAGGGCGAGCTTCCCGTAGGCCGGTGCGTCGCCGTGCCGCCGCAGCACGTCGAGGGTCGCGGCGAGCCGGGCGAGGACGGGCCGGGCCGCGTCGGGGTCGCGGTCGAGCAGCGCTTCGAGGTTCTCCCCGGGGACGTCCTCGACCACGGCGACGTCCGCCGGGAGGTGTCGTCCGCTCCGGTCGAGCAGGTGGACGCGGGGCGTCCGCACGCCGAGGGCGGTCAGCCGGCGGTGTGCCGCCTCGAACAGGCCGAGCCCGGAGGCGTGCGCCAGCGGGTCGGTGTCGTCGCCCTCGGCCCGGGCGCCGGGCCAGTAGTTCTCGCCCGCGCTCCACACGTAGACGACCGCCGTCCCGCCGTCGTCGAACGCGAGCCGGTGGACGCCCTTCTTGCTCCCGCCGCGCAGCCGTTCGACGGCGTCCAGCCGTCGCCCGCCGCCGAAGGCCGCCCGTGCGACGCCTGCCAGCCGTTCCCGTGTCACGTGTTCCCCTATCACGCCCCTCAGAATAGGAGGACAAAGTCATCCTTATAGCTTTGCCGATACCACTTAGCCGTGTTTATATGTGCCCATGAAGACCCTGGGCCTGATCGGCGGCATGAGCTGGGAGTCCACCGCCGAGTACTACCGCACCCTCAACCAGCTCACCCGTGAGCGGCTCGGCGGCCTGCACTCCGCCCGACTGGTGCTCCACTCCGTCGACTTCGCCACCATCGAGCAGTTCCAGGCCGAAGGCCGCTGGGACGAGGCCGGCGCGGTCCTCGCCGACGCGGCCCGCTCGCTGGAGGCGGCCGGCGCCGAACTGCTCCTGCTCTGCACCAACACCATGCACAAGGTGGCCGGCACGATCGAGGCCGCCGTCTCCGTCCCTCTGCTGCACCTCGCCGACGCCACCGCCGACGCCGTCCGCGCCGCCGGACTGCGCACGGTCGGCCTGCTCGGCACCGCGTTCACCATGGAACAGGACTTCTACCGCGGCCGCTTGGCCGCCAACGGGCTCACCGTCCTCGTCCCCGATGCGGACGGCCGCGCCGAGGTGCACCGGGTGATCTACGAGGAGCTCTGCCAGGGCGTCGTCCGCGAGGAGTCACGGGCGGCGTACCGGCGGGTGATCGGGCAGCTGGTCGCCGCCGGCGCCGAGGGCGTGATCCTCGGCTGCACCGAGATCGAGCTGCTCGTCGGCGACGCGGACAGCCCGGTCCCGCTCTTCCCGACCGCCCGCCTGCACGCCGAGGCCGCCGTCACGGCAGCGCTCGCCGACGGCGGCCGGTAGGCGCCGACCGGGGGCCGCGCGCCGCCGTCCCCGGTGCGGCGGCGCGCGGCCCGGCCGGTCAGGACCGCCAGGACGGCGCGGTGACGATGGCCTTGAGCTGCTCCAGGCTCAGGGCGGGGGTGCCCGGCCGGGCGGTGTAGCCGTTCTCGCCGTTCTGCTCGAAGATCTCGACCTTCCGGCCGTCCGGATAGTAGACCGCCGCCGACCAGTGCAGGACCGGGGTGGTGGCGGTCTTGCCGTTGCCGAACTGGTTGACGACCACGGTGCTGCCGTCGGCCATCCGCTCCCGCACCGCCAGCGAGCCGGCCGAGCCCTCCGACTCGGCGTACTGCTTGTCCTGCAGCCCCCTGGCACCGGGCGCTTCCACGGTCACCGACAGCAGGCTGGTGCGGTCCTCGGACGTCACCGACAGGTTGGCGGTGCCCCCGCCCTTCACCTCGGAGTGGGTCGTCCCCGGCGGAAGCAGCGGGACCAGGCGGGCGAGGACCTCGGCCGCCGGCGCGGTCGGTTCGGCGCTCGGCGACGCCGGCGCGGAGGCCTTCGGCGGGTTGGCCCGCCTCGGCAGCGCGTCGAGGACCTGGTCCCAGGCCGGCGCGCTCACCAGCGCGCGCAGCTGGTCGGCGTCCAGCGGCGGGTTCTCCCGGTCCGGCTGCCCGCTCTGGCCGTTGTACTCGATGACCTCGACCCGGCGGCCGTCCGCCGCCGCCCAGGTCGCCCGCCATTCCCGGGCGCTCTCGACGGACCGGTCCCGCAGCTTGTCGACCACCACGACGGAACCGTCGGGGGCCGCCGTCCGGTCGCAGGAGTCCTTCGGCGTGTTGAACGGGTCCAGGCAGACGGCGGCCGCGTCCGGCGTCAGCTCGGTGCGGTCGACGGTGAAGATCAGGATGCTCTCGCCCTTGCCGTCGTCGAAGGCCAGTGCGAGGCGGGTCCGGTACTTGTCCCCGGTCGGCCCGGGCACCCCCGGTGTCTCGGCGTAGAGCTCCCGGACCGACCCCGGTGGCAGCAGCCCCCTGGTCAGCTGCACCGCCTCCTCGGCGGACATCTGCCGGGCCGGGTCGTCGGCCGGCAACACCGCCCCCACCCCGCCCCCGAACGCCGCGAGGCTCCCGGTGGCCAGCACCAGCGCCGCCAGCCCGCCGGCCAGGACCGCCCGCCGCTGGTTCCGCCGTCGCCGCCCGCGCCGTTCGGCACCGGCTGCGAGCGCATGCAGCACCGGTTCCGGCGCCAGTTCGGCCGCGCCGCGCAGGGCCAGGGCGAAACCGCCCTCGAAGTCGTTCTCAACGGGCATGGCGAAGTACCGCCCTCTCGGTGGTCGGTTCGTTCACGAGGTCGTCGCCGAGCGTGGCCCGCATCCGTGCCAGCGCCCGGCTGCTGCGCGAGCGCACCGCCGTACTGCTCAACCGCAGCGCGGCGGCCGTCTCCTCGACGCTGCGGTCCTCCCAGAACCGCAGCACCAGCACCGCGCGGTCCTGCGCCGGCATCTCACCGAGCGCCCGGAGCAGCGTCAGCCGCAACGCCGGATCGGGACCGTCCACGGCCACCTCGGGCAGCACGTCCGTCACCCGCTCCGAACTGCTGCGCCGCCGCCGGTGGGAGAGGAAGGTGTTGACCAGCACGGTCTGCGCGTAGCCGCTCGGGTTCGCGAGCCGCGAGATCCGCCGCCACTTCACGAAGACCCGCCCCAACGCCTCCTGGACGAGGTCCTCCGCCAGGTGCGCGTCGCCGCCGGTCAGCAGGAATGCCGTGCGTAACAGATGCCGCCCCCGCGACGCCGCGAAGGCCGGGAAATCGGGCGGCGCCGCCCCGGCCGGCGGCTCCGCACTCGGTATTTGCTCCATGCCCTTCTAACGCCGCCGCCTGCGCGTCATGTGGCAGCCCCCGGACGAGGAATTCCGCCGGCGGTTCCGGCCCGCCTCACTAGACTCGCCGGGTGACCGACGATTCTCTGCAGCTCGGCGTTCTGGGCAGCGCCACGCCCTATCCGGCCGTGGACAACCCGTGTTCGGGCTACCTCGTCACCGGCGGCGGCGCCCGGGTGTGGGTCGATGCGGGCACCGGGACGCTGGCGCAGCTGCAACGGCACGTCGGGCTCGGGGAGTTGGACGCGATCTGGATCTCGCACCTGCACGCCGACCACAGTGCCGACCTGCTGACCGCCTACTACGGCCTGCGCTACGCGGACATCCGGCTCGACGCGCCGGTCCCCCTGTACGGGCCGCCGGGGACGGCCGACCGGCTGGCGCACTTCCTCACCAACGGGCCCGACCGCAGTCCGGTCGAATCCGTGTTCGCCGTCGAGGAGTTGCACGACGGGCAGGTGGCCCGCATCGGCGCGCTGACGCTCACCGGCCGCGCGGTGGCGCACGGCATCCCGGCCTTCGCGCTGCGGGTGGCGGACGCGGCCGGGCGGACGCTCGTCTACTCCGGGGACACCGCGCCGTGCGCCGCCCTCACCGAGCTGGCGTCCGGCTGCGACGTGCTGCTCTGCGAGGCGGGCTACGCCGGGCCGGAGCAGGACCCGGTCCACCACACGCCCGAGGACGCCGGCGACACCGCCCGCGCGGCCGGGGCGGCCCGGCTGGTCGTCACCCACGTCGGGCGGGAACTCACCCCGGCGTCGGCCGTGGCGCGGGCCGCGGAGCGGTTCGGCGGCCCGGTGGAGTACGCGGCGCCCGGTGCCTCGTTCCGGGTCGGTGCGGCGTGAACCTCCCCCAGCTCCTCCACGACGCCCAGCCGGAGCTGACCGCGCTCTGGGAGCAGCGCCGGCCCGCCGCGCCGCCGATCGGGCACATGGTCAGCAACCCGTACTGGGAGGTGTGGGTGCGCTTCCACAGCCTCCCCGGGTCCAAGCGCTACCCCGACGGTGAGGACGAGTACGCGATCGTCCTGGAGCGCTACAACACCGTGCTGGACGAGTTGTTCGCCGGTCGCGAGATCCTCGTCGTCACCTCCCGGTGGTCGAAGACTCCGGCTCTCCCGCGCCGCCGCCCCCGCGCGCCGCACTGGCAGACGCTCCTGTTCCAGGACGACCCGGACCCGAGGTTCCGCATCCACAAGCACCTCTTCGTCGACCGCCGGCCCTGGCACCGGGGCTCCCTGGACCGCCTGCTGCGCGCGGTGGCGGATCACGCCGTCGCGGACGTCCTCATCTCCGACACCCGGTTCGACCGCATCCACCTCCCCTATGACGGCGGTGCCGACGTGCTGCTGACCACCCCGGAGGAGCGCGACCGGCTCCGCGAACGGCACACCGACTGGCTCTCCCGGCACCCGCAGGGGCTCTGAGCGCCGGACCGCCGGGGCCCACCGCAGCGCCGGAGTGGGAAGTCGGCCGGACCGACGTCCCACTCCGGCGGCTACGATCCGACCGTCAGCCGGTCTGGACCGAGGTGTCGTCGATGACGAAGCTCGTCTGCAGCGAGGAGTCCTCGCTGCCCGCGAACTTCACGGTCACCGACTGGCCCGCGTAGGCCGACAGGTCGAAGGTGCGCAGCTGGTAGCCGGCGGCCGCGTCCACGTTGGAGTAGGTCTTCAGCGCGGTGCCGTTGACCGTCACGGCCAGCTTGTCGTACGCCGTCGAGCCGGACTCCGCCGTGTCGATGTGCAGGTAGAAGCTCAGGGTGGCCTTGCAGCCCGCCGGGATGCTCACCGTCTGGGACAGGGTGTCCGAGTGGGTCGAGCCGTAGCCGTTCAGCCACGCCTTCCACGAGCCGCCGTGCGCGGCCTGCGAGGAGCTGTTGTCCACGACGCCGCTGGTCGCCGTCCACGGCGCGGCGGAGCCGGTCTCGAAGCCGGCGTTGCCGAGCAGCTGGGCCGGGGTGCACTGGCCGCCGCCGCCGTTGACCGTCCAGGCGAAGGCGGCGGTCGCCGTCTTGCCCGCCGAGTCCTTGACCGTGACCGTCACGTTGGACGTGCCGACGGTGGTCGCGGTGCCGGTGATCAGGCCGGTGGACGCGTTGATGGAGAGCCCGGCCGGCAGCCCGGCGGCCGAGTAGGTCAGCGGGGCGGTGCCGCCGCTCGCCGAGATCTGCAGGCTGACCGAACCGTTCACCGTGGTGGTCTGGTTGCCCGGGTTGGTCACGGAGACGGCGCCGCTGCCGGCGGGCTTGGTGAGCAGGCAGCCGCTGACGTTGAGGTCGATGACGCGGCCGTTGCCGAGGCAGGTGGTGAACCAGTAGGTCTCCTCGCCGTAGCTCTGGCCCTTGGTGGCCTTGGTGGTGCCGTCGGCCGCCACCTCGCACGGGTTGTTGAGGGTGCACATCTGGCCGTCGTCGTTACCGGTGTTGTTGATGCCGACGATCTTCTTCGTCGCGGCGTCGACGATCGGCGAACCGGAGGTGCCGTGCGTGGTGTTGCAGCCGGCGCTGTAGCGGAGCGAGTCGTGCCAGGTCCACTCGTCCTCGCGCAGGGTGGGGACGAACCCGTTGATCGAGCAGTTCCACACCTGCTTCCAGTACGACGAGGGTATGTACATCGCCGAGCCGTCGACCGGGTGCGTGTCGCTGATCGTGAGGGCGGTCGCGCCGTACTTGCTGCCGATCGACCCGAAGGTGTCGGTCAGCTGGTACAGCGCGACGTCGGTGCCGGTCATGGTGGCGTACAGCACCTTGTCCGCCTGGACGGTGCCGAGCGAGGAACCGGAGGAGCTGAGCAGCGTGCCGCTGCGGCTGGCGCTCTGGTTCTGGATGACCACCCCGGAGGCCGGCATGGTCGGCAGGCAGTGGCCGTTGGTGAGCATCATGGCCCGGTCGGTGTCGACCGAGGAGGGGTAACGCACCAGCGAGGCCGAGCAGTTGCTCAGCGCGATGGTGGAGGTCAGATCGCCGGCCTGGACCGCCTGCGCAGGCGTGGCGGCCAGGGTCAACCCGCCTGCGACGACTGCGCTTGCGCCGGCGAGGGCGGCAAGTCTCTTGAACATGGCTCTCCTTGTGGGGGATTGCGGGGCGTACGACCGGTCGCGGACGCCCGCGCCGCACGAAAGTGCCATGGCCACTTCAATGCGGTCAACCATGCCTGCAGAACTCGTTCCCGTGATTCCGCCCTCACCTCCCGGCACTTGACGGCCGATCGGGCGGGAGCGCCCGCCTAACAGCCGGGCAACTCCCCCGCCCAGCAGGGTCGTTGACCGCGCGTTAACGCGCCGGCGGAACGGCCGGACGCCCCGGCTATCCGGCCCCGAGGAGATGCCGGAGGACGAACCTTTCCGCGCCCTCCTCCTCGTGCGCGGGCAGCTCCAGGTGGCCACCGGGGTTGGCGTGCAGCGTCTTCTCCCGGGAGCCGAAGGTGTCGAACAGTGCCAAACCGGCCTCGCGCGGCACCAGTTCGTCGTCCCACTGCAGCAGGAACGCGACCGGGACGGTCACCGCGGCCGCCGCCCCGGCCAGGGACTCGTGGCCGGCGAGGCCGAACACGGCAGCGCCGATCCGCGATTCGGCCGCGACGAGCGGAATGCCGATCACGCTGGCCAGCGACAGGCCCCAGTAGCCGACCGGGCCGTCCGCACCGATGCCGTCGAGCTCCTGGAGCGCGTCCAGTACGGCCCGCCACTCGGGGACGGCCCGCTCCGCGAGGGCGGCGGTGTGGCGGGCGACCTGCGGGCTGACCGGTTCGCCGGTCGCCAGCAACTCCCCGATCTCCGCGGGGAACCGCTCGTCCTGCGGGGACTTCGGCCGCTCCCCGTGCCCGGGCGCGTCGATGGCTGCGACCGCGAAGCCGTACTGCACCGCGAGGCGTCCGGCCCGCGCGACCAGCCCCGGCGCCTGTTTGTGCCAGCCGCCGCCGTGGCCCATGAGCACCAGCGGGCGGCCCCCGGTGGCCCCGGCGGGCGACCAGAGCACGCCGGGGACGTCACCGAGGGCGAAGAGCCGTTCCGAGACGCCGTTCGAGGTCGTCTCCGAGAGGAAGCGCATGCGGTTCGTCGCCTTTCGGGGCCCACAGGCCCCGCGGCGGCCGGCAGCGCAGACCGGGCCGGGCCGAGTCGGGCCGGATCGCGGGTCGGATCGAGTCGGGTGAGGTGCACGGGGACCCTAGCGGACACCCCGGCCGGGCGGGCAACCGGTTTCCGCGGACCGGAACGGCCCCCGCCGCGTCGTAGGATGCGACCGCAATCATCCGTCCTACACCATGGGGGAATTGATGACGGGTCAGTGGACCGAACTCGGCGAACCGGGCGGCATCGAGGCCTACATCCACCGCCCGCAGGAGGGCGAGGTGCGCGGCGCGGTCGTCGTCTGCTCCGAGCTGTACGGCGTGAACGCGTACGTCCGCGCCACCTGCGCCGAACTGGCGGAGGCCGGCTACGTCGCCGTCGCACCCGACTACTACTGGCGCAACGCCCGCCGCACCGCGCTCGGCTACTCGGCGGAGGAACGCGAGGCCGGACTGGTGCTGATGCGCGCGCTCGACCGCGAGGAACTGGTCGCGGACGCCGGCGCCGCCCTCGCGACCGCCCGCGCGGAGGCCAACGGACGCGGCGTCGCGTTCCTGGGCCTGAGCATGGGCGGGCACGTCGCGGTGCGCGCCGCCACCGAGCTGCGCTTCGAGCTGGCCGCCGTCTTCTACCCCGGCTGGCTGCTCAACAGCGGGTTCCCGCTGGTCGGCCCGGTCCCGCCGCTGGAGACCAGCGAGCGGATCGCGGCCAACGGCGCCTTCCTGCTGGGCTTCCGCGGCGACCTCGACCACATCATCCCGGCCGAGGAGTGGGAGCAGGCCGGGCACCGCCTCACCGAGGCCAAGGTCCCGCACGAGTTCATCACCTACCCGGGCGCCCACCACGGCTTCGCCTGCTCCGACCGCCCCGCGGACTACGACCCCGAGGCGGGAGCCGACGCCTGGCGCCGGGTGTACGCGGCCCTGCAGACGTACCTGTAACCCGCCGGGCCCCGCCCGGCGGCGGGGGAAGCGGGGACGCTGCCGCCCCGTGTCGGCAGCATCCCCGCCCCGTCGGCCCCCGAGGGTGTTCCCGCCGGCCGGCGGCACCGGTGCGCGAAACCCCTTACGGCTGCGGGAACTTGTCCTCGTCCACGTCGCTGGTCTTGGCGTTGCCGCCGACCGTCGGCTGGAGGGTGATCGACCAGGAGGTGTAGGTGCGGCCGGTCTCGTACGCCATGGTGTCGTCGAACTTGCTGAAGTCGCAGTTCTGGGTGAACGCCTTCAGCGACGGGTCCCAGTCGACGCCGCCGGAGAAGAAGACCTCGTAGGTGCCGTCCTCGATGCCCTCGATGGACGCCTTCTTGCCCTTGCCGACGTAGACCGAGTGGATCGACTTGCCGTCCTTGGCGAGCGAGACCACGGCGTCGGCGCTGCCGCCGTTGTCGACGTTGAGCACGCCGTGGCCCCTGAGCCGGCCCTCGCGGACCATGGTGCCGTTGTCCAGGCCCCGGGTCTGCAGCGGCGGGGCCTGCGGGACGCCGAAGGTGGTCGGATAGCCGGCCGCGGTCATCTGGGCGAGGGCCGCGGGCACCGCCTTCAGGCCCTCGGACTGGCCGACCTCGGCGAAGGCCGAGGTGGTGGCGCACACCTTCTTCTTCTTGATGTCGTTGCGGACCTTGGTGAGGTCGGTGGAGAGCTGGCCCAGGGCGGTCACCAGCTGCCGCCGGGCGGTGCTCACGGTGGCCGGCTCGTCGGCGAGGCCGAGCCCGCTGCCGGCCGAGGAGGCGGCGGTCGAGGCCTCCTGGAGCGCGGTGGAGAAGGCGTCCAGGCTCGCGGCGGCGTTGAGCTTGCCGAGCGCGGCGCTGACCGGGTCGATGTAGCCCGCCAGGATCGGGCCGTACGGCGGCCTGGTCCGTGTCGGTGTCGGCGTGGGCGTCGGGCTGGGCGTCGTGGTCGCGGACGGCGCCCCGGACTTCCCCGACCCGTAGCCGAAGGCGTCCGAACCCCCCGATCCCCCGCTGGAGCACGCTGCCAGCAGCAGCGCGGTGCCGGCCGCGAGGCCGGCCTTGGTGTAGGACTTCATACCGCTCCCCCTGGTGTGATCCGTGCGATCCCGGCTGTCCGCGCCCGTCTCCCGGCCCCCGTGGCCTGCGGTCTCCGTGATCTTCCATGCACGCTCCGTGCACTCCCCGCGGACATGATCCCGAGCCGACGGGGCACGGTCAACCTGGCGTACAAGAGGCGTACGGAAGCGCAGGTGGGGCACACCCGGGGGCGCGCGGAGCCGAACATACGGTCACCTAAGATCGGGCTCGTGCTCAGGCTTACGGGACTCCCCCTCCAGATCATCGCCTCCGTCCTTGCGATCGGCGTCTTCGCCGCCACGATGTGGCTCTGGCCGCGGTTCGGCGGCAGGACCTGGAAGGCCTGGCTCGGCCGGATCGGCGCCTTCCTCGCCACCCAGGTCTCCGTCCTGGTCGCGATGGGCCTGATCGCCAACGGCTACTTCGGCTTCTACAGCTCCTGGACCGACCTGCTCGGCACCAACGGCGGCCCGGGCACGGTCGTCGACCAGCAGCCGAACGCCGCCGTCGCCATCACCGGCGAGCAGAAGTTCTACGCCCAGCAGGGCTCGAACCCGGAGCGCGTCGGCCTGATCCACAAGGTCGCCGTCAAAGGAGCCGTCAGCGGTCTGAGCACCGACGGGTTCGTCTACCTGCCGCCGCAGTACTTCCAGCCGGAGTACGCGAAGCAGCGGTTCCCGATGGCGCTGGTGCTGGCCGGCTACCCGGGCACGCCGGAGAAGCTGATCTCGCTGATGAAGTACCCGGCCTCCACCCTGGAGGCGATCGAGCAGAAGAAGCTCCCGCCGACCGTCCTGGTCATGATGCGCCCGACCCTGGTCAGCAACCGGGACACCGAGTGCGTGGACGTCCCGAACGGACCGCAGGTGGAGACCTTCTTCACCAGCGACCTGCCCAAGGCGCTCGCCACCACCTACCGGCTCGGCACCGACCCGGCCAACCGTGCGGTGATCGGCAACTCGACCGGCGGCTACTGCGCGCTCAAGTTCGCGCTGCGCAAGCCGGACTCCTACCAGGCCGCCGTCTCGCTCTCCGGCTACTACAACGCGCCGATCGACGAGACCACCGGCGACCTGTTCGACGGCAACGGACAGCTCAAGCAGGAGAACGACCTGCTGTGGCGGCTGCACAACAAGCCGGCCGCACCGGTCTCGCTGCTGCTGGCCACCGCGCACGACGAGAACAACTACGCCGCCACCCAGGACATGGTGAAGTCCTTCAAGGCCCCCACCAAGCTCTCCACCATCACCCTGGACAGCGGCGGGCACAACTTCCACACCTGGACCCGGGAGATCCCGCCGGCCCTGGAGTGGCTGGGCAAGCACCTGACGATGCCCCAGGCCGTCTGACCCGGCCGGCAACCGCAGGGCCGGCCCCGCCCGTCGGGGCCCCGGGAAGCACCGCGCGGGCCGGCGTGACGGGGCCCCGGGAAGCACCGCGCGGGCCGGCGTGACGGGGCCCGGGGAAGCACCGCGCGGGCCGGCGTGACGGTGGCGGGGGAAGCACCGGCGAGGCCCGGACCGCAGATCACAGGCCCCTCACAGGCCCGTCTCACGCTCCTCTCAGCCGCACGGCCGAGCGTAACGTCCATGACCACGACCAGCTTCCCCCCGCCGACCGGCGAGCCGTGGCCCGAGGCCGCGATCCACCCGCCGCCGCAGGTGCCGCAGCCGGCCCCGGGCGCAGCCGCGGACCCGGCGGCGCCGGCCGGACCGCTCTTCCCGGAGTTCCCGCCGCCGCCCGCCGGCCCCAAGGGCCCGGGGTCCTGGGCGGGGCGGCTGCGCACCCTGCCGGCCCGCACCTGGCGCGGCCGCGCCGACGACCCGCGCTGGGTGCGGCCCGCACTGCTGGCCATGCTGGCCGCGACCGCCGTCCTCTACCTCTGGAGCCTGAGCGCCTCCGGCTGGGCCAACTCCTTCTACTCCGCGGCCGTCCAGGCCGGCAGCCAGAGCTGGAAGGCGTTCTTCTACGGCTCCTCCGACGCCGGGAACTTCATCACCGTCGACAAGCCGCCGCTGTCGCTGTGGCCGATGGCGCTGGCCGCGCGGGTCTGCGGCCTCTCCTCCTGGTCGGTGCTGGCCCCGCAGGCGCTGATGGCGGTCGCCACCGTGGCCACCCTGTACGCGACGGTGCGCCGCCGCTTCTCGCCGCTCGCCGGCCTGCTGGCGGGCGGCGCGCTGGCGCTGACCCCGGTGGCGGTGCTGATGTTCCGCTTCAACAACCCGGACGCGCTGCTGGTGCTGCTGCTCACGCTGGCCGCGTACGGGCTGGTGCGGGCGACCGAGGCGGCCGGCACCCGGTGGCTGGTGTTCACCGGCGTGATGTTCGGGCTGGCCTTCCTCACCAAGACCCTCCAGGCCTTCCTGGTCCTGCCGGCCTTCGCGCTGGTCTACCTGGTGGTCGCGCCGACCGGCCTCTGGCGGCGGGTGCGCCAGCTGCTGCTGGCCGGGCTGGCCATGCTGGTCGCGGGCGGCTGGTGGGTCGCGATCGTCGAGCTGGTGCCCGCCTCGGCCCGGCCGTACGTCGGCGGTTCGCAGGACAACAGCTTCCTGTCGCTCACCTTCGGCTACAACGGCCTCGGCCGGCTCAACGGCGACGAGACCGGCAGCGTGGGCGGCGGCGGCAGGCTCCCGGCCGGGGTCGAGGCCCCGGCCGGCGCCGGGCGGGGCATGGGCGGCTGGGGCGAGACCGGCATCACCCGGATGTTCGACGGGGACATCGGCGGCCAGATCGCCTGGCTGCTGCCGGCCGCGCTGGTCCTGCTGCTGGCCGGCCTCTGGGCCACCCGCCGCCACGCCCGGACGGACACCGCCCGCGCGGCGTTCCTGGTCTGGGGCGGCTGGCTCGTCTGCACCGCGCTGACCTTCAGCTTCATGTCCGGCATCTTCCACCAGTACTACACGGTGGCGCTGGCCCCGGCGGTGGCCGCGCTGGTCGGCATGGGCGTGGACGGGCTCTGGCGGGCCCGGCACCGGCTGCCGTACGCGGCGCTGCTGGCGGGCACCCTGGCCGTGACGGCGGTCTGGGCGTACCTGCTGCTCCGGCGGAGCGCGGAGTTCCTGCCGTGGCTGCGCTGGGCGGTGCTCATCGGCGGGCTGGCGGCGGCGGTGGCGCTGCTGCTGGCCGGGCGGCTGGGGGCGCGGTTCGCCACCGTGGCCGGGCTGGTGGGCCTGGCGGCGGCGCTCGGCGGACCGGCGGCGTACGCGGTGGACACCGTGAACACGCCGCACACCGGCTCGATCGTGACGGCCGGTCCGGCGGTCGCGGGCGGGCGGGGCATGGGCCCGGGCGGGATGCGCGGCGGGCCGTTCCCCGCGGGTGGCGAGCTGTTCGTCAACGGCCGGCCGGTCGCGCCGGGCCAGAACGGCGCACCCGGCGGGGCGCCGGGCGGCCAGCTGGGCGGTCAGATCCCGGGCGGCGCCCCCGGCCAGCTCCCCGGTGGCCAGGGCGGCCAGGGTGGCCAGGACGGCCGAACCGGCGGCAACGGCACCGACGGCCGCGGCGGGCGCGGCGGCTTCGGCGGCATGCCGGGCGGCGGCGCCCCGGGCGGCATGGGCGGCCTGCTGAACGGCGCCCGGGTGAGCGACGAGGCCGCCGCCGCCCTCGCGCAGGACGCCGGCCGCTACACCTGGGCCGCCGCGACCAGCGGCTCGCAGAACGCCGCCAGCTACCAACTCGCCTCCGGCGTCCCGGTGATGGCACTCGGCGGCTTCAACGGCACCGACCCGTCGCTCAGCCTGAGCGCCTTCCAGCAGTACGTGCAGGAGGGCAGGATCCACTGGTTCATCGGCGGCGGCTCCCGCGGCGCGGCCGGGCCCAACGCCACCGGCGGGACGCAGAAGACGCAGACCGCCCGGATCGAGAGCTGGGTGGCGAGCCACTACACCGCGAAGACGGTCGGCTCCGCCACCTTCTACGACCTGACCCAGGCGCCCTCCTCCTGACGCCCGCACCGGCCTGACGCCCGCACCGGCAGGGGTGCACCGCGGACCACCGCGGTGCGCCCCTGCCGTGCCGTCCGGGTCAGTCCGACGGGCAGCGCGTCCCGGCGGCCGGCACGGTGCCGTCCACCAGGAAGGCGTCGACCGAACCGCGGATGCACGTGCTCTTGCCGTACGCGGTGTGGCCCTCCCCCTCGCGGGTGAGCAGCACGGCGTGGCCGAGCTCGGCGGTGAGCTTCTCGGACCACGCGTACGGCGTGGCCGGGTCGCCGGTCGAACCGACCACGACGATGGTGGCGTCGCTCCTGGACGCGATCGCGTGCGGCTTCTCGGCGGAGCGGAACGGCCAGATCCGGCAGTCCGGGTCGAACAGCGCCATCGTCGGCTCGTGCGCACTGACCAGCGGCGCCTTGGCGGCGAGCTCCGTGAGCGCGGCCTGCAGCTGCTCGCCGGCGGGCGCGTCGGTGGCGCCGTCGGCGCAGTGGATGGCGGTGTACGCGTCCGCGGAGGCGCCGTACCTGCCGTCCCCGTCACGGCCGTTGTAGCCGTCGGCGAGGTCGAGCAGGAAGTCGCCCTTGTCGCGGAGCATGGCCCAGGCGAGGACGTTGCGCAGGTTGGTCCACGCCTTCTCGCCGCCGTAGAGGGTGCTGAGGACGCCGGTCCAGGCGGCGTTGGCGGTGAGGGTGCGGCCCTTGGCGGTCTTGAGCGGGTGCTCCTTGAGGCCGTCGAGGAAGCCGGCGAGCTTCTGCGCGGCCTTGTCCGGGTCCTTGCCGAGCGAGCACGGGTCCTTGGTCACGCAGTCGGCGGCGAAGGCCTTGAGCGCGCGCTCGAACCCGGCGTACTGCTCGATGTTGTGCTGGACGAGCGAGGTGGACGGGGAGGTGGCGCCGTCCAGGACGAGCCGGCCGACCCGGTCCGGGAACTCCTCGGCGTAGAGGCTGCCGAGGTAGGTGCCGTAGGACATGCCGAGGTAGTTGAGCTTCTGGTCGCCCAGGGCGGCGCGCAGCACGTCCATGTCGCGGGCGGTGTTGCGGGTGCCGACGAAGGGCAGCACCTTGGCGTACTTGGCCTGGCAGGCGTCGGCGAGCGCCTTGCCGTGGTCGGCGCCCGGGGCGTCGGTGGTGATCCACTCGTCGCGGGCCTTGTCGTCCAGGCAGCTCAGCGGGCTGGTCAGGCCGGCGCCGCGCGGGTCGAAGCCGACCATGTCGAAGCGGTCGTGCAGCGGGCCGGCCCAGCCGTCGGGGTTCCGTTCGACCATGTTGACGCCGGAGCCGCCGGGCCCGCCGGGGTTGACCAGCAGGGAGCCGACCCGCTGGTCCTGCTTGACGGCGGGGTTGCGGACGACGGCGACGTCGAGGACGTCCCCGGCCGGGGCGGCGTAGTCCAGCGGCACCTTGAGGGTGGCGCACTGCACCACGGACTCGTCGACCTTCGTGGTCTTCGGGTCGTCGGCGCACGGCGCCCAGGCGATCTGCTGCCCGTAGAACGCCTTGAGCGCCGGGTCGGCCGCGCCGGTGGGCTTCGGGGTCGGGGTGGGCGTGGCGGTCGGGGCCGACGACGGGCTGCCGGTCGCGGCGGGCGAGGGCGTAGCGGAGGCTGCGCCGGTCGAACCGGTCGAACCGGCCGAACCGGTGCAGCCGGCCAGGACGGTGGCGGCGACGGCGGCGGTCAGGGCGCGCCGGGAGAACCGGGTGATCATCGAATGCACCGCACACGAATATCACCCGGTCATCACACCGGTCGCACCGCCCGCCACCTCACCGCCGCCCGCCGGGCTCCGTATGCGGACAAAGGGTGGTGAAACGTTTCCTCAACCGCCGCACTCCTGCAGCATCGCCGTCTTGTCGGCCTCGGCGACCGGCAGTTGGTACTTCAGCGACACCTGGGCGAACCGCACCGCGTAGGCGCACCGGACGGCCGGGTTGGCGGGCAGCCAGGCGGCCGGGCCGGAGTCGCCCTTGGAGGCGTTCTGCGAGCCGTCGGCCGGGATGAGGTTGAGCGGGTCGTTGGCGATCTGCACGCGCTTGGCCTTGTCCCACCTGGACGCGCCCATCTGCCAGTCGTAGGAGAGCGGCATCACGTGGTCGATCTGGATCTTCGAGGCCTGCTGCTTGCTCCACCGGATCGTCTTGCCGGTGTACGGGTCGTCGATGGTCATCGCGGTGACGGTGCAGCCGGAGCCGTCCTTGTGCTCCACCGCCCGCCCGTCGCGGGCCAGCAGGTCGTTGCGGGTGTCGCAGTTGTTGTGGCCGCCCGGGACGCCGTCCACGTTGTCCGTCCAGGCCGGGCCGAACTCGTTGCGGTCGTAGCCGTCCTTCGGGCCGGCGGGCGCGGTGGCGACCCTGGCGATGAGGTCCCGGCCGGCCTTCCGGTCCTCGGCCGAGGTGAGCGGCGCCAGACCGGGCCTGGTCCCGTCGGGGTTCTGCAGCGGGCTGGTGGCCGGACCGCCGCCCGCGGCAGCCCCGGCGGCGCCGGGCGCGGGCTTCCCGGCCCCGGAGCAGCCGGCCAGCGCCAGGACGGGTATCAGGAACACGGCGGCGGCGGGCACGGCGGCGCGACGGGCGGGCACGGCGGACTCCCGGGGTGGGGGGCGGCTGACGGCGAACCAGCAGACCAGCCGCCCCCCACCCCGTCAAGGCGGCGCGGTCGCGGAGCGTCCGGGCATGTCGAAGCTCACACCCGGCGCGCCCGCTACCCCCGGAGGGACCGCACCGTCTCGGCGAGGACGGCGTCCAGCGGGGTGGCCGACACGCCCAGCACCTCCTCGGTGCGGGTGGAGTCGAGCAGCAGCGGGCGGTAGTACAGGTACCCCATCTCGACCACCTCGGCGAGGACCTCGTCGGCCTCGCCCGCCCGCGCCAGCTCCTCCGGCGACAGCGCGGTCAGCTCCGGCGCGGGCGCACCGGCCGCCCGGGCCAGCTCCGCGGCCAGCGTCCGGGCCGGCACCTCGCCGGTGCTGGGCACGTGCCAGGCCTCGCCCCAGGACGCGTCGGAGCGGGCGGCCGCGATCAGGGTGGCGGCCACGTCGCCGGTGTACGACCAGCTGTGCGGCGCGTCCAGGTCGGCGGCGTAACCGGCCGGGGCGCCGGCCACCACGGCCGGGGCGGCCGCCAGTTGGAACGGCGAGCCGGCGCCCGCCCCGAGGAAGTCGCTGGCCCGGACCTCGGTCGCGCGCACCCGCCCGGCCCGGTGGGCGGCCAGCGCGTCCGACCAGAGCGCGGCGCGCACCCGGCCCTTGCGGGTGGTCGGGGCGAGCGGCAGCCGCTCGTGGTACCGGCCGTCCACCGGCCCGTAGCCGTAGAGGTTGCCGAGCATCACGTACCCGGCGCCGGTCCGTTCGGCAGTGGTGAGCAGCGCGGCGGCGAGCGGCGGGAACTCCTGCGGCCAGCGGTGGTACGCCGGCGCGGCGCAGTTGACCAGGGTGGCCGCGCCCGCGGTGAGGGCGGTGAGGCCGTCGGCGTCGGTGGCGTCGGCGGCGACCCGCTCGATGCCGGGGTGCTCGGGGCCGGTGCCGCGCCGGGTGACCAGGCGGACCCGTTCGCCGGCCTCGGCGAGCCGCAGCGCGGTGGCGGTGCCGATCGGTCCGGCACCGGTGACGACGTGGAAGGACAAGGCGTTCCTCCGGGTTGACGGGGAGTGGGGTGTGCGGCGCCGGCTGCGCGCCGCCGTTGCCCCACTCTCCGACCGGGCGCCGTCACGGAACAGCGCCCCGGTTGCCAAGCTTCCGGAGGTTCTGGCCATGCCCGCCCGCAGCACGCCGCACCTGGTGGCGGTGGTCGCCGTCGCACCGGTGACCCCGTTCGACCTCGCCATCCCCGACGTGGTCTTCGGCTCCGCCGAGGCGGACGGCCGGCCCGCGTACGAGGTGCGGATCTGTACCGCCGTGCCCGGCCCGGTCGACTCCACCGGGAGCCTTCAGGTGGTCGTCCCGCACGGGCTGGAGGTGCTGGCGGAGGCGGACACCGTGATGGTGACCGGCACGGCCGCGCGCACGGACGCGGACGAGCGGGTGCTGACGGCCCTGCGGGCGGCGGCCGCCCGGGGCGCGCGGATCGCGTCGATCTGCACCGGCGCGTTCGTCCTCGCCCAGGCCGGCCTGCTGGACGGCCGCAACGCGACCACGTACTGGGTGCAGGCGGGTGCGCTGGAGCACCGCTTCCCGGCCGTCCGGGTCCGCCCGCGGGCGCTCTTCGTGGAGGACGGCCCGGTGCTGACCTCGGCCGGGCTGACGGCCGGCATCGACCTGTGCCTGCACATGGTCCGCAGCGACCACGGCGCGGCGGTGGCCAACGCGGTGGCGCGGCTCGCGGTGGTCTCGGCCGTCCGGGACGCCGGCCAGGAGCAGGCACCCGCGCCGGTCGCGCCGGACGGCGTCGCCTCCCTGGCCGCCACCCGGGCCTGGGCGCTGGAGCGGTTGCACGAACCGCTGACGCTGACCGCGCTCGCGGCGCACGCGGGCGTCAGCGTCCGCACCCTCAACCGGCGCTTCCTGGCCGAGGCGGGCACCACGCCGCTGCAGTGGCTGCTGACCCAACGGATCGAACACGCCCGGGAGTTGCTGGAGTCCACCGACTCCCCGGTCGACCTGGTCGCCGACCGGGCCGGCTTCGGCAGCCCCGACTCGCTGCGCCGCCACCTCCTCCGGCGCGTCGGCATGACCCCGCGCGCCTACCGGGCCCACTTCGCCCGCCCGGAGCGGGCCGTGGAGACCCGCTGAGCCCGGTGGACACCCCCTGGGCCCGGGCCTCAGCCGCCGATCGCCGACATCGGCCGGTCCGGCTGCACGAAGCCGGCCGAGTTGATGGCGTGGCCGGCGGCCTTGCGGGCGATGGTGTTGCGCCACGCCTCCTCGATCCGGTCGTCGTCGGCCCCGCCGCGCAGCAGCGCGCGCAGGTCGGACTCCTCGGTCGCGAAGAGGCAGTTGCGCAGCTGCCCGTCGGCGGTGAGCCGGACGCGGTCGCAGCCGCCGCAGAACGGCCGGGTGACGGAGGCGATCACGCCGATCACGGTGTCGGTGCCGGCGATCCGCCACTCCTCGGCGGGGGCGTTCCCGTGCCGGCCGACCGGGACGAGGTCCCAGCGGGTGGCCAGCACGGCGAGGATCTCGTCGGCGGTGACCATCGTGCTCCGGTCCCAGGCGCCCTGGGCGTCGAGCGGCATGGACTCGATGAACCGCATCCGGTAGCCGTGCCCGGCGGCGAACGCGGCCAGGTCGAGGATCTCGTCGTCGTTGACGCCGCGCACCGGCACCGCGTTGACCTTGACCGGTGCGAGCCCGGCGGCCTGCGCGGCGGCCAGGCCGGCGAAGACGTCGGCGATCCGGTCCCGGCGGGTGATCGCGGCGTAGCGCTCGGGCCGCAGGGTGTCCAGGCTGACGTTGACCCGGTGCAGCCCGGCCTCGTGGAGCGCGCCGGCGGTCCGGGCCAGCCCGATGCCGTTGGTGGTGAGCGAGACCTCCGGCCCGAGCGCGGTGATCCGGCCGACCAGGGCCGGCAGCCCGCGCCGTAGCAGCGGTTCGCCGCCGGTGAGCCGCACCGAGGTGATGCCCAGCCGCCCGACGGCGATCCGGACCAGCCGGACCACCTCGTCGTCGCTCAGCACCTCGGCCTTGGGGAGCCAGTCGAGGCCCTCGGCCGGCATGCAGTAGGTGCAGCGCAGGTTGCAGCGGTCGGTGAGCGAGACCCGCAGGTCGGTGTGGACCCTGCCGAAGCGGTCCAGCAGCGGGCGCGGTGCGGTGTTCATCGACTCAGTACAGGGGCAAGCGGGCCGGAGTTCCACCCGCCGAACCGCCGGGGAACGGCCGCCACCTGCGGGTTTCCCTTGTGCATTCGTCCAACTGTGGCTTCGTACGGCTGCGCGGGGCGGCCCCGGCCGGGCAGGCTGGGCGCATGCACAGCAGTGATCCGCCCGTCACCGCGCCCACGCCCGGCCCCGCGCCCGCTCCTGGCCCTGCGTCCGCCCCCGTCGCCGGCCCCGGCCCCGGCCCCGGCCCCG
>NZ_JBEYVJ010000114.1:0-21784 GCF_040643935.1 Kitasatospora sp. NPDC047058
CACTTCTGGGGGCCCTCCCCCCCCGCCCCCCCCCCCACTTGGCAGTTGACGTCGAATCAGAGCACCTGGAGGTTCTTCCGCAGCTCGAACGGGGTGACCTCGGAGCGGTACTCCTCCCACTCCTGGCGCTTGTTTCTCAGGAAGAAGTCGAACACGTGCTCGCCGAGGGTCTCGGCGACCAGCTCGCTGCGCTGCATCAGGTCGATGGCCTCGCCGAGGTTCTGCGGCATCGGCTGGATGCCGAGGGCGCGGCGCTCGGAGTCGGTGAGGGCCCAGACGTCGTCGTCGGCGCCCGGGGGCAGCTCGTAGCCCTCCTCGATGCCCTTGAGGCCGGCGGCGAGGGTGACGGCGTAGGCGAGGTAGGGGTTGCAGCCGGTGTCGAGGGAGCGGACCTCGATCCGGGTGGAGCCCTGCTTGCCGGGCTTGTACATCGGCACCCGGATCAGCGCCGAGCGGTTGTTGTGGCCCCAGCAGATGTACGAGGGGGCCTCGCCGCCGGCGCCCGCGGTGCGCTGCGAGCCGCCCCAGATCCGCTTGTAGGAGTTCACCCACTGGTTGGTAACGGCGGCCGTCTCGGCGGCGTGCTTCAGCAGGCCGGCAATGAACGAGCGGCCGACCTTGGAGAGCTGGTACTCGGCGCCGGACTCGTGGAAGGCGTTGCGGTCGCCCTCGAAGAGCGAGAGGTGGGTGTGCATGCCCGAGCCGGGGTGGTCGGAGAACGGCTTCGGCATGAAGCTGGCGTGCACGCCCTGCTCCAGCGCGACCTCCTTCATGACCAGGCGGAAGGTCATGATGTTGTCGGCGGTGGAGAGCGCGTCGGCGTACCGCAGGTCGATCTCCTGCTGGCCGGGGGCGCCCTCGTGGTGGGAGAACTCCACCGAGATGCCCATCGACTCCAGCATGGTGATCGCCTGGCGGCGGAAGTCGTGACCCACCCCGCGCGGGGTGTGGTCGAAGTAGCCGGAGTGGTCGGCGGGGATCGGCGGGGTGCCGTCGCCGGGCAGGTTCTTCAGCAGGAAGAACTCGATCTCGGGGTGGGTGTAGAAGGTGAAGCCCAGGTTGGACGCCTTCTCCAGGGTGCGCTTCAGCACGAAGCGCGGGTCGGCGAAGGAGGGCGAGCCGTCCGGCATCAGGATGTCGCAGAACATCCGGGCCGTTCCGGGCGTCTCGGAGCGCCAGGGCAGGATCTGGAAGGTGGTCGGGTCCGGCTTGGCGATCATGTCGGACTCGTAGACGCGGGCGAAGCCCTCGATCGCCGAGCCGTCGAAGCCGATGCCCTCCTCGAAGGCCTGCTCCAGCTCGGCCGGCGCCACGGCCACCGACTTCAGGAACCCGAGCACGTCGGTGAACCACAGCCGGACGAAACGGATGTCACGCTCTTCGAGCGTACGAAGCACGAACTCCTGCTGCTTGCCCATGGGGACAGTCTCACCTCTGCTCTTTACGTTCGTGTTACGCCCGGAAACCACCCGAGAGCGACTGCCCCCATCATGGCGGATCACGGCCGCCGAGGGCAGCGGCGACCCCCGTCCGAGGACATTGCGTCAGTTAGACGATTAGACTCGGACCATGCCCAATCTCCGTCTCGCCCTGAGCCAGATCGACCCCTGGGTCGGTGACATCGCCCGCAACAGCGATGAGGTGGTGCAGTGGACCAAGCGGGCCGCCGAGGCCGGCGCCCAGCTGGTCGCCTTCCCCGAGATGGTCCTGACCGGGTACCCGGTCGAGGACCTCGCGCTGCGCCGCTCGTTCGTCGAGGCCTCCCGGTCCGGGCTGGCCGAGCTGGCCGGCCGGCTGGCGGCCGAGGGGCTGGGCGGGCTGCCGGTGGTGGTCGGCTACCTCGGCCGCTCCGAGCACGCCTCGCCGCGGTTCGGCCGCCCGGCCGGGTCGCCGCAGAACTGCGCCGCCGTGCTGTACGGGGGCGAGGTGGTCACCCGGTTCGCCAAGCACCACCTGCCCAACTACGGCGTGTTCGACGAGTACCGCTGGTTCGTCCCCGGCGACCAGCTGCCGGTGCTGCGGCTGCACGGGGTGGACGTGGCGCTGGCGATCTGCGAGGACATCTGGCAGGACGGCGGCCGGGTGACCGCCGCCCGCGAGGCCGGAGCCGGCCTGCTGCTCGTGATCAACGGCTCGCCGTACGAGCGGAACAAGGACGACGTCCGGCTGGAGCTGGTGCGGCGGCGAGCCGCCGAGGCGGGCTGCCCGCTGGCGTACGTCAACATGGTCGGCGCCCAGGACGAGCTGGTCTTCGACGGCGACTCGGTCGTGGTCGGTGCGGACGGCGAGGTGCTGGGCCGCTCCCCGCAGTTCGAGGAGCACCTGCTCGTGCTGGACCTGGACCTGCCGGCCGCCGCCGGCGACCACACCGACGGGCTGCTGCTCGGCGACGGCCTGCACCTGGTCCGCACCGAACTGGTCCGCACCGAACCGGGCGGCGGGGAGTGGAACGCGGCCACCACGGGGGCGACCGCGGCCGAGGGCCCGGGGACGCTGCGGGCCGAGGTGGCCCCGCGGCTCTCGGACGAGGCCGAGATCTGGGCCGCGCTGGTCTCCGGCACCCGGGCGTACGTGCACAAGAACGGCTTCGGCTCGGTGCTGATCGGCCTGTCCGGCGGCATCGACTCGGCGCTGGTGGCGAGCATCGCGGTGGACGCGCTCGGCGCCGGGAACGTGCACTGCGTCTCGATGCCGAGCCGGTACTCGTCGCAGCACTCCAGGGACGACGCGGCCGAGCTGGCCCGCCGCACCGGGCTGCACTTCCGGACGGTCCCGATCGCACCGATGTTCGACGCCTACCTGGCGGCCACCGAGCTGACCGGTCTGGCCGAGGAGAACCTGCAGTCCCGGCTGCGCGGCACCCTGCTGATGGCGATCTCCAACCAGGAGGGGCACATCGTGCTCGCGCCCGGCAACAAGAGCGAGCTCGCGGTCGGCTACTCCACGCTGTACGGCGACTCGGTCGGCGCGTACGGGCCGATCAAGGACGTCTACAAGTCGCTGGTCTTCCGGCTGGCCCGCTGGCGCAACGAGGAGGCGGAGCGGCGCGGCGAGGTGCCGCCGATCCCGGAGAACACCATCGGCAAGCCGCCGTCCGCCGAGCTGCGGCCGGACCAGGTGGACACCGACTCGCTGCCCGACTACGACCTGCTGGACACCGTGCTCGACCTCTACGTCGAGGGCGACCAGGGCCGGGACGCGATCGTGGCGGCCGGCTTCGACCCCGCCGTGGTGGACCGCGTCGTCCGGCTGGTCGACACCGCCGAGTACAAGCGGCGGCAGTACCCGCCGGGCCCGAAGATCTCGGCCAAGGGCTTCGGCCGGGACCGCCGCCTCCCGATCACCAACCGGTGGCGCCGGGGCTGAGCCCTAGGTCCTGTCCGGTCGATCTTGCCGGATCAGCGCGCGGCGTTGGGCGCCCGGCAAGATCGGCCGGACAGGGCCTAGTACCTGTAGGTGGCGGCCACCGCGAGGTGGTCGCTGCCGTCCCGGCCCAGGGTGCGGGAGTCGGTGGGCTGCAGACCGCCCTTGCTCATGATCTGGTCGATCCGGGCCATCGGGAAGGACGCCGGCCAGCTGAAGCCGAAGCCGTCGCCGGCCGCGCCCTGGGCCGAGCGCATCTGCGAGGTGACCGGGGCGAGGCTGCGGTCGTTCATGGTGCCGTTGAGGTCGCCGAGCAGCAGCACCTTCTTGAGCGGCTCGGCCTCGATCGCGTCGCCGAGGGCCTGGGCGCTGGCGTCCCGCTGGTGGACCGTGAAGCCGCCCTCGGCCTTCAGCCGGACCGAGGGCAGGTGCGCGACGTAGACCGCGAGCGGGCCCTGCGGGGTGGTGACCTGGGCCCGGAACGCCCTGGTCCAGCCCATCTTGATGTCCACCACCGAGACCCCGCCGATCGGGTACTTGGACCAGAGGCCGACGGTGCCCTCGACGGCGTGGTACGGGTAGGCGTCGGCCAGCCCGGTCTCGTAGCCGCGCAGCGCCTTGCCGGCCAGCTCCTGCAGGGCGACGATCTGCGCGCCGGAGTCCTTGAGCAGCTTCACCGTGGTCCGGGTGTCGGTGTTGGCGGCGGCCACGTTGTGGCTGACCACCGTCCAGTCGCCGGTACCGCCGCTCTTGTCGGTGAGCAGCCCGCCGAACATGTTGAGCCAGAGCAGCACCGGCACCAGCAGCGCGACCAGCGCCGTCGCGGAGCGGCGCAGCAGGGCGGGCACCAGCAGCAGTGGGACGGCCAGGCCGAGCCAGGGCAGGAAGGTCTCCAGCAGGCTGCCGAGGTTGCCGACGGTGTTGGGCACCTCGGAGTGGAAGGCGAGCAGGGCCGCGGTGAGCAGGGCGAGGGCGGCGACGGCCAGTCCGCGCCGCCAGGTGGTGCTGCCCCGGCCGTCCCGGCCCCAGCCGCGCAGGCCCAGGAAGCCCGCACCCGGGGAACCCGAACCGCCGGAGCCCGTACCGCCGAAGTCCGCGCCGCCGGAGCCCGCAGCGCCGGAGCCCGCAGCGCCGAAGTCCGCGCCGCCGGAGCCCGCAGTGCCGGAGCCCGCAGCGCCGAAGTCCGTGCTGGCGGAGTCCGTACCCGCGGAGCCGTCAGGGCGGGGGCCCGCGCCGCCGGAGCCGTCAGGGCGGGCGCCGGGGCCGTCGGCGGTGCCGGGGCCGCTGCCCCCCGCCTCCGGTGCCGCCGTCCGGTCCGCCCTGTCCGCCTGCGTCATGCCGTGGCTCCCGTCGTTCGTTCCGTCTGCCGGTCCGGTGTGCGCCGCCGGCGGGCGGGCGCGAGCGCCGGACAGGTGCCGGTTTGATCGGATTCCCGGCTCAGCCTATGCCGGGACAGACGCGGGTCCGGTGGAGCGGGTTCCGGCGCGGCCCGGATTGGTGAGCCAGGCCACGCCGGACGGCCCGGACGGGTACGGTGGCGGCCGGCGCCGGCCGGATCCGGAATGTTCGCGTCCGGAAAGGCGCAGGTCAGCCCCGCTCGGCCGGCCCGCCGCGGTCGGCCTTCCCGCGCCGGGCGGCCGGACCGGCCAGGCCCTCCAGCAGCGCGTCGACCATCCGCCCGGCCAGCGTCGGGTCGTCCAGGTCGGAGTCGTCCCAGAGGATGCTGCGGGCGAGGATCGGGCCGAGCAGCAGGTCACCGAGCAGCTCGTCGTCGAGGTCGGAGCGGAGCTCGCCCTCGGCGATGCCGCGGAGGATCACCTCACGGGCGCGCTGCCGCCGCGGCATGATCACCCGTTCGCGGTAGGCGGCGTGCAGCTCGGGCCAGCTGTGCATCTGACTGAAGGCGGCCTTGAGCACCCAGCGGGAGCGCTTGGTCAGGCCGCGGATCCGCATGTACTCGATCACCGCCACCAGCTCGTCGCGGGCGGAGCCGCCGGTGGACTCGGGCAGCGGCGCCTCCAGCCGGCTGACCATGTCGACCAGCAGGGCCTCCTTGTTGGGCCAGCGCCGGTAGATGGTGGCCTTGCCGACGCCGGCGGCGGTGGCGATGCCCTCGATGGTCAGCTCGGTCAGGCTGGTGCCGCCCGCCATGAGTTCCTCGACGGCGGTGAAGATGGCCTGCTCCGCCGCCTCACTGCGCGGGCGGCCCCGACGCGGGCCGGCGCAGGTCGGCTCGGCCGTCGTGTCCGTCTTCATCCCGCTTGTTCTCCCTCGATGCTCGCGGGCGCGCGGCGCCGTTCCCACTCCCGATTGTCGTCCGCGCCCCGGCGCGGTGGAAGCCGCGGTGCGGACGGGGCCCCGCCCGTCCGGAGGGTTCCGGGCGGGCGGGGCCCCCATTCTCGCTCAGCGTGACCGTGGCACGGGCACCCGCGGGGCCCGCGGGGTCACCGGCCGGACACCCGCGGTCACCGCTCAGGCGTCCGCGGCCTCGGTGGCCCGGGCCGGCTCGGCACGGTCGGCCGTCTTCTCCGGGGCGGGGGCACCGCCGGGGGCACCAGGGCCGCCGGCCGGCAGCCGGCCCGGCAGCAGGAACCAGGCGAGCAGCGCACCGACCACGGTGACGCCGGCGGAGAGCCCGGCCACCACGTGCATGGCGCTGATGAAGGAGTCGTTGGCCGGGCCGACCAGGTCGGCGCCCTGCGGACCGAGCCGGCCGGCGACGGCCAGGGTGGCCTCCAGGGACTCGCCCGCCTTCTCGCGCAGCGCCTCGGTCGGCAGCCGGTCCAGCTTGTCGGCCATGCCGTCGCGGTAGACGGTGGAGAGCACCGCGCCGAGCACGGCGACCCCGAGCGAGCCGCCGACCTGGCGGAAGGTGTTGTTGATCGCCGAGCCGGCACCGGCCTTCTCGCGCGGCAGCGAGCCCATGATGGCGACGGTGACCGGCGGCATGACGTGCGCCATGCCGGCGCCCATCAGCAGGCCGAGCACCACCAGCACCCAGATCGGGGTGTCGACGTCCAGCAGCTGGTAGCCGACGAAGCCGGCCGCGATCAGCGCCATGCCGGCGGCGCAGGTGGCGCGGACGCCGAAGCGGTCGACCACCAGCCGGGCGCGGGGCGCGAACACCAGCTGGGCGACGGCCAGCGGCAGCATCAGCACACCGGCCTGGAGCGCGCTGTAGCCGCGCACGCTCTGGATGTAGAAGACGCCGAAGAAGGAGACGCCCATCAGCGCGAAGAACACCACGCCGACGACCACCACGGAGGCGCTGAACACCTTGTTGCGGAACCAGGTGACGTCCAGCGCGGGGTGCGCCGTGCGCTTCTCGAACCAGACGAAGGCGACCAGCGCCACCAGACCGACCAGCATCGGCACCCAGGCCCCGGCCGCGGTGAAGTCGGCCAGCTCGCCGCCCTTGATGATGCCGTAGATCAGCGCGACCAGGCCGATGATCGAGAGCAGCACGCCGACCGGGTCGAGCCGGCCCGGGTTCGGGTCCTTGGATTCCGGCACCAGCAGCGCCATCGCGACCACGGCGACGACCACGATCGGGACGTTGATCAGGAAGACCGAGCCCCACCAGAAGTGCTCGATCAGCAGGCCGCCGGTGATCGGGCCGATGGCGATGGCCAGGCCGACCGCGCCGGCCCAGATGCCGATCGCCTTGGGCTGCTCGGAGCGCTCGAAGACGTTCATGATGATGGCCAGCGTGGCCGGCATCGCCAGCGCGCCGCCGACGCCCATCAGGGCGCGGTAGCCGATGAGTTCACCGGGCGAGGCGGCCAGCGAGGACAGCAGCGAGGCGACCCCGAAGACCACCATGCCGGCCAGCAGCGCACGCTTCCGGCCGAACCGGTCCCCGAGCAGGCCGGCCGTGAACAGCAGCCCGGCGAAGACCAGGGTGTAGGAGTTGATCGACCATTCCAGGTCGCTCTGGCTGGCGCCGAGGCCGACGGGCGCCGGGGTCGCGATGGTCTTCATCGCGACGTTGAGGATCGAGTTGTCGAGGACGACGACGAGCAGGGCGAGCACGAGGGTGCAGAGGATCGCCCAGCGCCGACGGTGGATGGCTTCCGGCACACGGGGTGGCGCGGCTGCGGTGGTCATTGCGGTTCCCGTCCGTGGTGGTGTGTCACTGGCGGGCAATTCCGAGTCGTGAGCGTCTCGTAACCCCCCGAACAGCGTAGCGCCGATTTTCGATACGAGACGACTCCGTTTCGTAAAGTTAGGGCAAAGGACCGCACCCGCACCGACACACCGGACGCCCCGGTGTGTCCTGGATCGCACCGCACGCGGTGCACGCCTCTTTGCGCCCGTGCCGGGTCGTGCAAGCATGGAGGTGATCCGGGGACGCCATTCGGCGCCACGAGACGACAACCCTTCAGGAGCCTGTTCGATGAACGCTTCTTCGCCTTCGCCTGCCCAGAACCAGGCGTCGACCGCCACGCTCTACGGCGGGGTCACCAACCGCCGCGTCACCGTCCGCGACCTCGCCGCCGCCAAGCAGCGCGGCGAGAAGTGGTCGATGCTCACCGCCTACGACGCCCTCACCGCGGGCGTCTTCGACGAGGCCGGCACCCCCGTGCTCCTGGTCGGCGACTCGGCGGGCAACTGCCACCTCGGCTACGAGACGACCGTACCGGTGACCATGGATCAGATGGTGATGCTCTCCGCCGCCGTCGTCCGCGGCACCAAGCGGGCCATGATCGTGGCCGACCTGCCGTTCGGCTCCTACCAGGAGTCCCCCGCGCAGGCCATGCGCAACGCCGCCCGGCTGATGAAGGAGGCCGGGGTCGGGGCGGTCAAGCTGGAGGGCGGCGAGCGCAGCGCCCGCTCGATCGAGCTGCTGGTCGAGGCCGGCGTCCCGGTGATGGCGCACATCGGGCTCACCCCGCAGTCGGTGCACGCCTTCGGCGGCTACCCCGTCCAGGGGCGCGGCGACGAGGCGGCGCACCAGCTGCTGCGCGACGCGAAGGCCGTCCAGCAGGCCGGCGCCTTCGCCGTCGTCCTGGAGGCCGTGCCCGCCGAGCTGGCCGCGCAGGTGACCGGGCAGCTGGCCATCCCCACCGTCGGCATCGGCGCCGGCGTCGACTGCGACGCGCAGGTCCTGGTCTGGACGGACTTCGCCGGCATGACCGCCGGCCGGGTGCCGAAGTTCGTCAAGCAGTACGCCAACCTGCGGGCCGTGCTCGCCGACGCCGCCCGCGCGTTCGCCGACGACGTGCAGTCCGGCACCTTCCCGGCGGCGGAGCACACCTTCCACTGACGGAAGGCCAGGCCGCTCCGGCCGCAGGGCCCCGCTCCCGTCCTCGGGGAGCGGGGCCCGTTGCCGTCCCCGGCAGCCGCACGACAGCCGGACGACAGCGACGCGACAGCGGGATGACAGCGGCCCGCCGGACCCGGCCGGGCGGTGACAGCCCGCTGACAGCCGGGCCGGACAGCCTGGGGGCATGACACGAATCGCCAACACCCCGACCGACCGGGGGCCCGCCCGGGGCAACGCCGTGGAGGTCCGCGGCATCGTCAAGCACTACGGCGACACCAAGGCGCTCGACGGCGTCGACCTCTCCGTCCGCGAGGGCACCGTGCTCGGGGTGCTCGGCCCCAACGGCGCCGGCAAGACGACCCTGGTCCGCGTCCTCTCCACGCTGATCAAGCCGGACGCCGGCACCGCCTTCGTCGGCGGCTACGACGTGCTGCGCCAGCCCCAGCAGCTGCGCCGCACCATCGGCCTCACCGGCCAGTACGCCTCCGTCGACGAGCTGCTCTCCGGGTACGAGAACCTCTACCTGATCGGCCGGCTGCTCGACCTCTCCCGCAAGGACGCCAAGGCCCGCGCCACCGAGCTGCTGGAGCGCTTCTCGCTCACCGAGGCGGCCGGCCGGGTGGCCAAGACCTACTCCGGCGGCATGCGCCGCCGGCTCGACCTGGCCGCCTCCATGATCGGCCGGCCCCGGGTGCTCTACCTGGACGAGCCCACCACCGGCCTGGACCCGCGCACCCGCAACGAGGTCTGGGACGAGGTGCAGCGGATGGTCGCCGAGGGCGCCACCGTGCTGCTCACCACCCAGTACATGGAGGAGGCCGAGCAGCTCGCCGACGAGCTGACCGTGATCGACCGCGGCCGGGTGATCGCCAACGGCGGCGTGGCCGAGCTCAAGGCCAGGGTCGGCGGCCGGACCCTGCAGGTCCGCCCGGTCCACCCGGCCGAGCTGCCGGAGATGGCCCGCTGCCTGCACGAGACCGGCATCGCCGCCGCCACCTTCTCCGCCGACACCGGCCTGCTCTCGGTGCCGATCACCGGCGAGGAGCAGCTCACCGCCGTGGTCGGGGTGCTCGGCACCCGCGGCTTCGCCATCGCCGGCATCGACACCAAGGTGCCCAGCCTGGACGAGGTCTTCCTCGCCATCACCGGCAAGCCCGCCGACGTCGCGGACGCCGCCCCCAGCCTCGCCAAGGAGCCCGTCGCATGACCACCGCAACCCTCTCCCCCGCCCGGGTGGAGGACACCCGGATCGGCGTGGCCGGCACCCTGCGCCACATCGGCGCCCTGACCCGCCGCAACCTGATGCGGATCAAGGCGGACCCGGAGTCGATGTTCGACGCGGTGCTGATGCCGATCATCTTCACCGTGCTGTTCGTCTACGTGTTCGGCGGCGCGATGATGGCCGGCGACCCGGACCGCTACAAGCAGTACATGATCCCGGGCCTGATGGGGCAGACCGGCCTGACCCTGGCCATGGCCGTCGGCACCGGGCTGAACAGCGACTTCCAGACCGGCGTGATGGACCGGTTCCGGACCCTGCCGATCGGCCGCGCCTCGGTGCTGCTCTCCAAGATCATGGCGGAGATCTGCCGGGCGCTGGTCTCCTTCGCCATCATGATCGTCTTCGCGCTCTGCATCGGCATGGAGATCAAGACCGGCCCGCTGGAGGTGCTCGCGGCGATCGGCCTGTCGCTGGCGTTCGGCATGTCGATCGTCTGGATCTCGATGCTGCTCGGCATGTCGCTGCGGAGCGCGCAGGCCGTCCAGGGGGTGTCCATGCTCGTCCTGATGCCGATGCAGTTCGGGAGCTCGATCTTCGCGCCGACCGACACCATGCCGGGCTGGCTGCAGTCCTTCACCAAGGTGAACCCGCTGTCGGCGCTCGCCGACGCCTGCCGCGCGCTGTTCAACGGCGAGGGCGCGGTGGCCCACCCGGTGCTGATCGTGCTGGGCTGGTCGATCGGCATCACCGCGGTCTTCGCCCCGCTGGCCGTGGCCCGGTTCCGCAAGCGGACCTGAGGCCCCGGCACCCCTGCCACCGACCGGCTGACCCGTGGGGACGGGGTCAGCCGGCCGGCCGGTTCGCCATCATGTCCAGCAGGGTGTTGGTCTGGTGCACCGACAGCCCTACGCCCTCGGCCAGCGCGGCCTCGAACGCCGCGTCACCGAGCAGCTCCCGCAGGCACGCCAGGGACCGCTCCCGCTCGACCCGGTCCAGGTAGCCGCCCTTCGGCCCGTTCAGCCCGCTGTGCGCGCCGAGCAGGACGGCGGCCCGGCGGGCCATTTCGAGGTCGCCGTCGCGCTCGGCGAAGGCCCGCAGCACCCCCGCCACCGGCGGCACCAGCATCACCGACATCTGCTCCGCGAAGCCGCTCAGCGCGCCCTGCACGGTCCGCAGCAGCCTCCGCCCCTCGTAGACCAGTCGGAGGCCCGCCTCGGGATCCCCGGCCCGGGCGACGATCCAGCCGCGGGAGACCGTCAGCATCCCGCCGACCACGTCCGGGGCGAACGCGCCGGCCCTGGTCCAGCGCAGCTCGTCCAGCTCGGCCAGGGCCACGTCGTACTCGCCGCGCTGGGCGTGGATGCCGCACAGCATCAGCCGGCCGAACAGCAGTGCGCCGTTGGTCGCCTGGTTCGTGCCGGGCACGATGTCCGCCACGGCCTCCCGGATGGTCCGCTCGCCCTCGGCGAGGTCCCCGTCCAGCAGTGCGCCGCCCAGGTGCACCCGCAGCATCGGCACCTCCTGCGGGGCGCCCAGCTCCTCGGCCAGGCCGATCGCCCGCCGGTACGCCTCGGCCGCCTCCGCCGACCGGCCCTGGTTGGCCATCGACTCGCCGCGCGCCGCCAGCGCCTGGGACATCCCCCAGAGGTCGCCGGCGCTGCGGAACAGCTCCAGTGACTCGTCGCCGTCCCGGATGCTCTGCTCGGCACCACCCGGCCAGTCGTTCAGCATCTTGGCCCGGATCTGCAGGATGAACGCCAGGTCCACCGGGGAGCCGTGGACGCGGCAGCCCGCCACCGCGTCGTCCAGCAGGTCCCGCATCTCGTCCATCCGGCCGGTCAGGAACGCGGTGAACACCCGCATCAGCCCGGGGAAGCGGTACGCCTGCGGCAGGTCCGGGGTGTAGAGGTCGAGCAGGTTCCGGCCGACGACGACCGCCCGCTCGTCCCCCAGCACGTCGAGGTTGCCCTCGAACAGGCTGACCAGCCGGTACATCGCGACCATCCGGCGGGCCTCCTCGCGCACCCCGTCCGGCAGCGGCACGCCGTACTCCAGGATGCCGCGCTCCAGCGGCACCGGGCGCGGGGCGTCCGGGGCGAACGGGTCCGGCCCGAGCGCCGCGACCGCGTCGTACCAGGCCCTGGCCTCCAGGCTGTAGCCGCGCAGCGACCAGTACCAGCTCATGCCGAGCGCGAGGACCAGCGCCTCCTGCTCGTCGCCGAGGTCCACCGCCCGGCGCAGCGCGACCCGGATGTTGTCCTGCTCGCGCTCCAGCACCGCCAGCCAGTCCAGCTGTTCCGGGCCGTGGACGGACATGTCGGCGGTGCGGACCAGCTCGCGGAAGTGCTCCAGGTGCCGGCGCTCGACCCCGGCCCGCTCGGCGGCCTCGGCCAGCCGTTCCCCGGCGTACTCGTGGATGGTCTCCAGCATCCGGTAGCGCGGCGGGCCGTCCTCGCCCAGGTCGGCCGCCAGCAGGGACTTGTCGACCAGCGAGAACAGCTGGTCGGCGACCTCCTCGCGGGGCACCTCGGTCTCGTCGGCGCAGATCGCCTCGGCGTCCTCCAGCGTCCAGCCGCCGGCGAACACCGAGAGCCGGCGCAGCACCGCCCGTTCGCGCTTGCCGAGCAGGTCCCAGCTCCAGTCGACCACGGCGCGCAGGGTCTGCTGGCGCGGCAGCAGGGTGCGGCTGCCGCCGGTGAGCAGGGCGAACCGGCCGTCCAGGCGGTCGGCGATCTGACGGGCCGTCATCACCCGGAGCCGGGCGGCGGCCAGTTCGATGGCGAGCGGCAGGCCGTCCAGCCGGCGGCAGATCTCGGCGCAGGCCGCCGGGTCGCTCTGCGGGTCGAAGCCGGGGCGGGCGGCGGCGGCGCGCTCGGCGAGCAGCCGCAGCGCCACCGGGTCGGGCAGCGGCTCGACCGGCAGGACGGTCTCGCCGGGCACGCCGAGCGGCTCGCGGCTGGTGGCCAGGACGGTCAGGCCGGGGCACTCGGCGAGCAGCTGGTCGGCGAGGTCGGCGGCGGCCTGGATCAGGTGCTCGCAGTTGTCCAGGACGAGCAGCATCCGGCGGTGGCCGCAGTGGTCGACCAGGCGGCGCAGCGGGTCCTCGGTGCGGGTCTCGATCACCTCGGTGACCATGCTGCTGCCGGTGTGCAGGACGGTCTCGCGCAGGCCGAGCGCGGAGACCACCGCGGCCGGGACGGCGGCCGGGCTCTCCAGCGGGGCGAGCTCGGCCAGCCAGACGCCGTCCGGCCAGCGCCCGGCGCCCTGTTCGGCACGGCCGGCCTCGATCGAGAGCCTGGTCTTGCCGGAGCCGCCGGGGCCGGTCAGGGTGACCAGCCGGCTGTCCGTCAGGGTGGAGCGCAGGGCGGCGAGATCGCCCTCCCGGCCGACGAAGCTGGTGAGCCGGCCGCGCAGGTTGCCCGCGCCGCGGGACGGCCCGGGCGCCGGCGGTCCGGCCGGCTCGCGGGCGGGATCGCGGACTGGGGCCGGCTCGCGGGCGGGGGTGCGGACCGGGGAGGGCTCGCCGGCCGCCGGGGCGGTCCCGCCCGTCGGCGGCCCACCCGCCGAGGGCGGCCGGGGCGCCTCCACCGGTGCGAGCAACTCGGCGTAGACGGCCTGGAGTTGGCGGCCCGGGTCGACGCCCAGCTCGTCCGCCAGGG
This sequence comes from Kitasatospora sp. NPDC047058, assembly GCF_040643935.1. Classification (NCBI taxonomy): domain Bacteria; kingdom Bacillati; phylum Actinomycetota; class Actinomycetes; order Kitasatosporales; family Streptomycetaceae; genus Kitasatospora; species Kitasatospora sp. NPDC047058. The sequence continues at coordinate 13,511 of NZ_JBEYVJ010000114.1, forward strand.
CGCGTCTGGTCCGCTCGTAGTGCTGCAGCGCCTCGGCGGTGCGGCCGCTCTCGTGCAGCGCACGGACCATCAGGTACTGCAGCGACTCGTCCAGCGGCTGACGTTCGCACAGCTCGGCGAGCTCGGCGAGCAGTTCGGCGGCCCGGCCGAGGCCCAGGTCGGCGGTGATCCGGTGCCGGCCGGCCTCGTCCCGCTGGGCCTCCAGCCGGGTGGCGGGGCCGCCGCGGTCGGGCAGGTCGGCCAGGGCGGGGCCGCGCCAGAGCGCCAGGGCGGCCCGCAGCCGCTCGGCGGCCAGCGCGTGGTCGGCCGTCTCCAGGGCCCGGCGGCCCTCGCCGGCCAGCCGCTGGAACTCGCCGAGGTCGGTCCGCGGCTCGACCAGCCAGTAGCCCGCCGGGCCGGAGCCGACCCGGTCCCGGCCGATGGTGCGGCGCAGCCGCCCGACCAGGGTCTGCAGCGCGGCGGAGGAGTCCTGCGGCGGCTCGGTGTCCCACACCTCCTCCACCAGGAGGTCGGCCGGCACCGGCCGGCCGTCCCGCAGGGCCAGCGCGGCGAGCAGCGCACGCAGCCGTGCCCCGCCGAGCGGCACGGGCGTGCCGTCGTCGTGGTGGGCCGTGGTGGTACCGAGGATGCCGTAGTGCACCCGCCCATTCTGGTCGATGGCCGCGACCGCCACGCACATTTGTCCGGGCCCGCTCCCCGGCGGACGCGGAACCGGCGCGGGGGCGCCGTACGTTCACCGTGGACGGCTTGTCCGGCAACGGGCCCGCCCGGCATGATCGGTCCCTGACCGTCCCCAGACACCCCGGAGCTCCCACACCATGACCTTCGCCGCAACGCAGCGCTCGCGCAGCGAGGACCGCCGGATCAGCCCGGTGTTCTGGGTGCTGCTCGCGATACTCGCCACGTCCGGCTGGGCGGTCTACTCGGGGTACGGCAACGCCCGGTTCGGGGTGTTCCTGTTCGTGGTGGCCGGCTGGATGGTCTCGCTCTGCCTCCACGAGTACGCGCACGCCCGGACCGCGCTGCACGGCGGCGACCTCACCGTCGGGGCCAAGGGCTACCTGACGCTGAACCCGCTCAAGTACGCCAACGTCCTGCTCAGCTTCGTCCTGCCGATCATCTTCGTGATCCTCGGCAACATCGGCCTGCCCGGCGGCTCGGTCTGGATCGAGCGGCACCGGATCCAGGGGCGGCTCAAGCACAGCCTGATCTCGGCGGCCGGCCCGCTGGTGAACCTGGTCTGCGCGGCGCTGCTACTGGTCCCGGTCGGCGCGGGCTGGCTGGACGACCCGGCCACCCTGGTCGAGTGGCACGGCATCCAGCTCCCCTACTCGCCGCTCGCCTGCGCGTTCGCCTTCCTCGGCCTGCTCCAGCTGAGCGCGGCGCTGCTGAACCTGCTGCCGGTACCGGGCTTGGACGGCTACGGGATCGTCGAGCCGTGGCTGTCCTACCAGACCCGGCGGGCGGTCGAGCCGTTCGCGCCGTACGGGATGCTGGCGGTGTTCGCACTGCTCTGGCAGCCCGAGGTGAACCGGTTCTTCTTCGACGGGGTGTACGGGCTGATGCACCTGTTCGGCGTCAGCGACGACAACCTCGCCGGCCTCGGCGGGGACCTGTTCCGGTTCTGGCGGGACTAGGGCGCTGTTCGGCCGGGTAGGGCTCAGCCCTGCTCGGCAGCGGCCTTCGTGAGCTTCGCGCGGCGCACGTTCAGCCAGAGGACGTTGCTGGCGATACCGGCCAGCGGGAGCCAGATCAGCCCGATCCACCAGCCCTGCACCACGGAGACCACGGCGGCGGCCAGGGCGAGGGCGACGACGATCGAGGCGAGCAGGGACGTGCGGGGCATGGCGTGGCTCCTAGCGCGGACTGACGGTCGCCACCCATTGTCGCCGACCTCACCTCCGGAGCGGGTCCAGGGGTGAGGCCGGCCCCCGGCGCGTCCCGGGGCCTTCCGGGAGCGCCCGGGGCTGCCGGATCAGACGTCGGTGATCCGCAGGCCCGCGTGGGCCTTGTACCGGCGGTTGACCGAGATCAGGTTGGCGACCAGCGACTCCACCTGGTGGGCGTTGCGCAGCCGGCCGGCGAAGATGCCGCGCATCCCCGGGATCCGCCCGGCCAGCGCCTGCACGATGTCGGTAGCGGCGCGCTCGTCGCCGAGCACCATCACGTCGGTGTCGATCCGCTCGATCGCCTCGTCCTGGAGCAGGACGGCCGAGAGGTGGTGGAAGGCGGCGGTGACCCGGGAGTCCGGCAGCAGCGCGGCGGCCTGCTGGGCGGCACTGCCCTCCTCGGGCACCAGTGCGTACGCGCCCTGCTTGTCGAAGCCGAGCGGGTTGACGCAGTCCACCACGATCTTGCCGGCCAGCTCCTCGCGCAGCGCGGAGAGGGTGGCGGCGTGCCCGTCCCAGGGGACGGCGACGATCACGATGTCGCTCTCCCGCGCGGTGGCCGCGTTGTCGGCGCCGCGCACGCCGAGGCCGAGGGCGGCCGCCGAGGCCTCGGCCCGGGCGGCGTCGCGCGAGCCGATGATCACCCGCTGGCCGGCCCTGGCCAGCCGCAGGGCGAGCCCCCGCCCCTGGTCGCCGGTGCCGCCGAGGACGCCGACCACCAGCTGCGAGACGTCCGGCAGCTCGTGGGCCGGGTTTGTCGCTGAATCGAGGGAAGTCATGGGCCGATCCTGCCAAACACCCGACCCGCCGCGACATCCTGTGCCCCATGGACGCGGTGAGAGTTTCGGCACTCCGGGAACGGCTGGCCGGCACGGGCTGGCTGGAGGCGGTCGGCGGCTTCGCCGGCTCGCTGCGGCACGCGGTGGGGCGGCGCGGTGCGGACGGGCTGCTGCTGGTGGGCACCGAGGCCTACGAGCCCTGGCACCTGGCCGCCCACCTGGAGGACGAGGCCGCCTGGTCGGACGTCCCCCGGCTGGCGCCGACCCTGCTGCGGCACCACGTCCCGGAGCGCGCCCCGGCCCACCTGGCGCACGGCCTGCGGCGGCTGACCGAGGCCGGCCGCCGGGCGACGGTCCTGGTGGTGGCACCGGCGGCGGCCGGGGCCGGCCTGCTGGAACGGGTGCAGGACGCCCGGCGCGGCGGTGCGACGGTGCTCGCCCTGGACGGCACTACCGGGCCGACCGACCTGGCCGGGCTGGCTCACGAGCGGCTCGCCGTCGGCACCGCCGAGGAGGAGCCGTTCGACCTCGCCCAGCACCTGGTCAGCACGGCCGCGGGCGGGCCCCCGGCCCGCCGCTCCCCGCTCGGCCGGCTGGCCGACCTCGCCGGCCGGCTCACCGCGGGGCCGTCGATCAGCCGTTGGTAGGCCGCGGCGGGGCGGGCGGGGAACGCGACCAGGGCGGGCGTCGCAAAAGTAAGTGACACCTGGCAGCTGCACCTATTACGCTGACTCCGTTCAGACACACCGGACGGAGGGGTGGCCGTGCTCGAAACCACGACGGGGAACGTCGTCCGCAGCTGGGTCGACGGGTGGGTCGTGTCGCGGTCGGCGGCGCCACCCGTGGTCGAACCCTGGGGCTACACCGTCGACGTGGGCGTGGCCGGCCACGTCACCCGGCACGTCCTCGACGCCACCGGCGGCGCCGTACGGGAGGCCGACGTCCGCAAGGTCGCGGGTGCGGTCCGCGCCGGGGGGACGTGGCTCAAGGTCTTCGCCGACCCGGCGGTCGTCGCCCCCTGGCTGGGGCCCGACTGGTGGATCGACCCCGAGCCCGGCTACCTGATGACCGCTCCCCTGGCGCCGGCGCCCGCCCACCGGCCGACCGCCCCGGACGGCTACCGCCTGCGCACCTGGTCCCGCGGCGGCGTGATCCGCGTTCTGGTCACCGGGCCCGACGGTGCCCTGGCGGCCCGCGGCCAGATCGCCCCCACCGGCGCGACCGCCGTCGTCGACCAGATCGAGACCTCGCCCGGGCACCAGCGGCGCGGCCTCGGCAGCCTGGTCGTCCGCACGCTCACCACGGCCGCCCACGACCAGGGCGCCCGGACCGGCGTCCTGGCCGGCACCCCGGACGGCCACGCCCTCTACACCGCCCTCGGCTGGCACGTCCTGGCACCGCTGACCAGCGCGAAGTACCAGGGCCCCGAAGGCGGCTGACGGCTACTCGGGCCGGCCGTCCTCCTCCGTCCGGTCGCTCCAGCGCGGGTCGTTCTTCCACTCGCGGTTGCGCTCGTCGGCGGTCTCCAGCGCGTGGGCGGCCTCCTCGCGGGTGGCGTACGGGCCCAAGCGGTCCTTGGCCGGGCACTCCGGGCCCTCCTCCACCTTGGCGTGCTTGATGCAGTAGAACCACTCGCCCGGCTTGCCGGTCGGCTTGCGGTGGAATCCCAGGGGCATGGCGCTCACTCCCGTTCGGCGCGGTAGGTCGTACCGATCATTCCCCGGCCGGGGCGGCTCCGCACACCCCCCGGGCGGAGCAGGGCCGGCGGATAGACTCGCGGCCATGGCTCTCGTACCCGGCATCCAGTCCCCCACCCGCAAGGTCCCGGCGCACATCGCGCGCCCCGAGTACGTCGGCCGGCCCGCGCCGGCGCCGTACACCGGGCCCGAGGTGCAGACCGCCGAGACGATCGAGAAGATGCGGATCGCGAGCCGGATCGCCGCCCGGGCGATGGAGGAGGCCGCCAAGCTGATCGCGCCGGGCGTCACCACCGACGCGCTGGACGTCGTCGCCCACGAGTACATGTGCGACCACGGCGCCTACCCGTCCGACCTCGGCTACCGCGGCTTCCCGAAGTCGATCTGCACCTCGGTCAACGAGGTGATCTGCCACGGCATCCCGGACTCGACCGTGCTGCAGGACGGCGACATCGTCAACATCGACGCCACCGCCTACATCCACGGGGTGCACGGCGACCTCAACGCCACCTACCTCTGCGGTGACGTGGACGAGGAGTCCCGGCTGCTGGTCGAGCGGACGCGGGAGTCCCTCAACCGGGCGATCAAGGCGGTCAAGCCGGGCCGGCAGGTCAACGTGATCGGCCGGGTGATCGAGTCCTACGCGAAGCGCTTCGGCTACGGCGTGGTGCGGGACTTCACCGGGCACGGCATCAACACGTCGTTCCACTCCGGCCTGATCATCCCGCACTACGACAGCGAGCGGGCCACCGAGGTGATCAAGCCCGGGATGACCTTCACCATCGAGCCGATGCTCACCCTGGGCACCTACGACTACGAGATCTGGCCGGACGGCTGGACCGTCGTCACCAAGGACCGCAAGCGCACCGCCCAGTTCGAGCACACCCTCGTGGTCACGGCGGACGGCGCGGAGATCCTCACCCTGCCGTAGTCACCCGGGGCGTCCCGCACCGGGTGCGTGGGCGGCCGGTCAGCCGATCAGCCACTGCTCCTCGGCGACCGCGCCCACCTCGGTGCAGGCGTCGGTCAGCACGTCCAGGACGCGCAGCGGGTCCGGCAGGGGCTGCTCGGGCCCGCGCAGCCACCGCACCTCGGAGCCGTCCGGCAGCGCGGCCGGCGGCAGCAGGGTGTACGAGCCGCGGCAGTGCCAGCGCAGGCCGGGGTGCTCCGACATGGTGTCCGGGGTGGAGTCGAGCGCGCTCGGCCACCACTCGTCCTCGTCCACCGGGGTGCCCCGGGTGGCGGTGAAGAACAGGTAGCGGTCCTCGCCGACGGCGGCCACCGGGCCCCCGACGCCCTGCGCGGTCAGCCGCTCCAGCGCCAGCCGGCCGGCCTCGGCGGGCACGTCCAGCACGTCGTGGGCGCGGCCGGTGGCGGTGATGAAGTTGGCCTGAGGGTCCCGGGAGAGCCAGCGGCCGACCTGCTCCGGGTCGGTGGTCGCCTGCGTCTGCCAGGCGAACGAGACCGGGTGCTGGGCGGGGGCCGGACAGGCGACCCGGTCACAGGAACACCGGTAGCCGGCCGGGTGCGCGGCGGGCGCCAGCGGGAATCCGGCGCGCACGGCGCCGAGCAGCTGATCCAGTCGGGCGGCCGGACCGTCCGCGTCGGCCGGGCGGGCCCGCTGACGATCACGCTTCTGCCACCAGGTCGTCCACCTGCTGCCGGATTCCATCGGGCCCCTCTCCGCGCACTGCCGTGCCTGGTGTGACACAGCACTCGACGTACCACTCGACGCAACGCACGGCGCCCCCGCTTGCTTCCCGAGGTGGTGCCGGCCCTGCTGTCCCCGCCCTGCCGGCCGGAGCCGGGGTCATCCGGACGGCCGACGCCCGGGTCACGGTACGGAGTCACGGCAGCACGCAGGCTGCGGCTCGGCGGCCCGGCGGGCACACCGACGTGCCCCTGACCCGGCCCGTACGGGGCCCGCTGACCCGGGTGAACCCCGAGGGCGTAACAGGAAGGATAAGGGTGCGCGGGGCCTCCGGATGACCGGGGGCGGTGCCTCTCCGGTCACACTCCCGGCACCCGCACGTCACAAGCCCTCCGCGGGACCGCCGCGCGGCGCCGGCCACCCGCACGGGGGTGAGACCCTGGTGGGGTGAAGAGCGCGGACACCGAATTCGTCGGCGGGCCCCTGGACGGCCGGATCCTCCCGATCCCGCTGGGGCCGATGTACGGCGTGCCCAAGACCTACAAGGTGCCGGTCCCCGCGCACGGGGAGAATCCCGCGCGCACACTGGTCTACGTCCGGTCGAAGCAGGTGCGGGGCGCCCGCTGGTACTGGCGTTACGAGTACGACGAGGCGGCCAGCGCCCGCGCCTCCGGGTGACGGCCGCCGCTCTCCCCGGAGGGTGGCCATGGCCAGGACCGCACGACCCCACCGCCCCAGGACCAGGTCCGAAGCGGTGACGCACCACAACCGCCGGGCGGCCGCGGTCACCGCCGGACTGCTGGTCGTGATCAGCGTCTACAGCGCCGCACTCGGCCCGAACGGCTGGCTCTGGTTCGGCTGGACGGTGCTGCTGCTCGTGTGCGTGGGGCTGTTCGTCGTCCGCCCCTGAGCAGCCGCACCGTCCGCCGTTCTGTTTCCCGGCACGTCAGTCATCCCCGACGGCCGGTCAGTCGTCCTCGGCGAGGATCAGGTAGAGCTTCTTGCGGGCCTCGTTGAGCACCGCGAGGCCCTTGGCGCGCTGCGCCTCCGTCCCCGTCGTCATGACCTGCCGGATCGCGTGGTCGACCGCGCCGAGCGCCTGGCCGACCTCCTGGACGGCCTCCCAGTCGACCTCACGGCCGGCCTCCGCCCACGGCTCGGCCGGCCCCGCCTCGGCCTCGGCCCGGCCCGCCTCGGTGAGCGAGACCAGCCGCTTGCCGCCCACCTCCTCGGCGGTGATCAGGCCCTCCTCCTCCAGCAGCTGGAGGTTCGGGTAGATCGAACCCGGGCTCGGCCGCCAGGCACCGTTGGTCCGCTCGGTGATCTCGGCGATCATCTCGTAGCCGTGCATCGGCCGCTCGCGGAGCAGCGCGAGCAGCGAGGCGCGCACGTCACCGCGCCGGGCCCGGCCGCCGCGCCGGCCGCGCGGACCGTGCCCGCGGCCCCCGTGCCCGCGGAAGCCGGGGCCGAACGGCCCGCCCGGCGGGCGCCCCGGCCCGAACGGCGGCGGGCCGAAGGCGCCGAACGCGCCCCGCCCCTCGAAGCCCTCCCCGGGCACCCCTTCGAACTCCGGGCCCGGCCCGCGGCGCCTGCCGCCGCGGGGGCCCTCGTCACGGAATCGTCGTCCTGAGCGCATGGCTCGTCCTCCTTCGTTCACGGCGACCGCCCTTCACGATCGCCCGGACAGTCGTGTCACTGTCTCGATAGTTCGACGATATATCGGTGACTGTCGTCCGTCAACGGTTTCCGACACGGTCGGCCACCCGGCCGCCGCACCGGGCCGCGCGGCGGCCCAGCCGTTACGGTGGCGGGCATGGCCGGTGAACGAGACCTTGCGACCCTGCTGCGCGGGATGCGCCCGCAGCTCAATCCGGGGCGGTACGTCTACTGCACGCTGCCCGCGAAGGTGCCCGCCGGGATGCGGCCGGTGGTGACGGTCGCCGAGCCCGAGGGGGTGACGGTGGTGGTGGCCCAGGAGGAGGCGGACGCACTCGGCCTGCCCTACGCGTACGTGGCCGCCTGGATCACGCTGCAGATCCACTCGGCGCTGGAGGCCGTCGGCCTGACCGCCGCCGTGGCGGGCCGGCTGGCCGAGGAGGGCATCAGCTGCAACGTGGTGGCCGGCTTCCACCACGACCACCTGTTCGTCGCCGCCGGGGACGCCGAGCGGGCGGTACGGGCCCTGGAAGGCCTGTCGGCCGCTTCCGGCTGACGCCCCGGCAGCCGCGCCGGCCGGCCTCCGGCGGGCCCGCCCGGCC
>NZ_JBEYVJ010000115.1:0-21734 GCF_040643935.1 Kitasatospora sp. NPDC047058
GGGGGCGCGCCCACCGGCGGGTCCGGGGCGGCGCCCGCCGCGATCCGCGACCCCGCGCTGGGGGCCACCCGGCCCGGGCCCGCGGGCGGCCCGCCCGGCCGAGTGGAAGCTGCTGTCGAGCCCGTGGCACGCAGTTCTGGTCGTAGGGTCATGGACGGGGTGTCCCCCAAGGTCGTCAGAGCCGGCCGTGCGGTGAAGACCTGCAGACCGGGGCGCGATGCGAAGGGTTCCCGGCCATCAGCAGGTCACCACCGGGAGCGTGAGGACGAGGACGAGTCCACCCGCGGGGTTGTCCTCAAGGGTGATCCGGCCACCACCGGACGCCTTGAACTCCCGGACCGCGGCCGGCAGGCCGCCGTCGGAGCCGCTCGGGTCCGCGAGCAACCAGGACTTCGCCTCACCGGCCAGGTTCGGCCCCCGGTCCGTCACCCGGACCTCCAGCACGTCCGGGCGGCCCTCACCGGCTGCAGCAGCCGCCTGCACCAGCACGCGGGTGCCGGGCGGAGTGCGCAGCCACGCGGCCCGCACCATCGCGACCAGCACCCGCTCCAGCTGATCCTGGTCGACGGGCACCGGCGGCAGCCGGTCCGGCACCCGGACGGTGCGGGAACCCTCCGGCACGGCGGTGACCGCCGCGGAGACGGCCGCGGCGACCGATGCCGACCCGGCCGTGGGCGGCTGACCGGCTTCGGCCCGTTCGGCCTGCGGCTCCGCGGCGCGCCGGCCGCGCGCGACGGCAGCCAGGCGGGCGACCCGGCCCGCCACCGCACGTACGGCCCGACGGCTTTGACCGCTCACTGGCATGTGTCCTCCGTTGGGTGGGTGTCTTCAAGCGGCGCTGGGCGGACGACGAGCCCGGTCCGCGCGCCGCACGATCGACCGGGTATCGGCGACCGCACGAAGGGACCAGCGGGCGAACGGACGTTCCGGTACCAGGCGATCGTGCCGGATGGAAGGTGAGGTTTCGGTGAGGTGACCGCCCGGCGGCGGCCGGTGCCCGCGCCACCCACTGCGGGCGCGGGAAGTGATGCACATCACTTGAACTCGTCCCGAGCGCCAGACAGTCAACAGGGGTCAGGTGGCACGTCGTCAGAACCGCGCTGGACATTCTGTTGCGGTTCTGACGGTCAGCTCGGCCACCCGGCACGGAACTACTTCAACTGGAGTCAAGATGTCTCGGTTCATCAAGCGGACCACGCGGCTGGCGGCAGTCGCCGGGATGCTGGCGACCACGAGCGCGGGAATGATCGCGGTCGCCCCGGCGAGCCACGCGGCAGGGTCTGCCGCCTTCCGGCTCAGCAACTTCTCGGCGACCATCGCGAACATCTGCGTCCACACGGATGTCGCCACGAAGTGCTCGGGCAACCTCGCGGCCGGTAAGAGCGAGGTCTACCACGTGGCGTACAACGGGCCGCGCAACTGGTACTGCACGGCTACCGCGAAGGGCCTGAGCGGTACGGCCAGTACTCCGTACTTCAGCCGCGACGACGTCAAGGAGTGCGCGGAGGTCGGCAACATCTTCGGCGCCAGCATCATGCTCAAGTGACCACCGTCGCCGCGTGCTTCAGCGCCGCGCAGGTTCTGCCGAGGGTGCGGGAGAGCGCAGGCTGAAGGACGGCGACCACGACAGGTGACGCGTGCGGCCACCGCGAGATGATCAAGAGTGGTGTGGACTCTTGGAGATCGCGCGGTGGCCGCGGCCTTCAGCGTGGACCCCGTCCGGCTGCCCCCGCCCGCGAGCGGGGGCAGCCGGGGTCGTCAGGGGCAGCTGATGGTGGTGTCGCCGGGGGTGGTGGTGCAGCTGTCGAAGCCGGGGCCGCCGTTCAGGGTGTCGGTGCCCGGGCCGCCGTTGAGCGTGTCGTTGCCGAAGCTGCCGTTCAGGCGGTCGTTCCCGAGTCCGCCGAAGAGGGTGTCGTTGCCGTTGCCGCCGTCGACCATGTCGTCGCCGGAGCCGGCGTAGACGGTGTCGGTGCCGCTGCCCGCGGTGACCGTGTCGTTGCCGCCGAGGGAGCAGATGACGTCGTTGCCGGCGGTGCCGACGATGGTGTCGGCGTTGGGGGTGCCGACGATCGTGCAGCCGTGGGCGTTGTTCACGGTGGTGGTGGCCGTGGCGGTGTTGTTGCCCGGCACCGGGTCGGACTGGGTGGCGCTGACGGTGGCGGTGTCGGAGACCGTGCCGGTGGCGCGGGGTTCGACGGTGACGGTCACCGTGGCGCTCGCGCCGGCGGCGAGGGTGCCGAGGGCGCAGTTGGCGCTGGTGGCCGTGGTGGTGCAGGTGCCCTGGGTGGCCGTGGCGGAGACCAGGGTGGCCGGTCCGCTGACGGTGTCGGCCAGCGTCACGCCCGTGGCCGGCGTGGTGCTCCGGTTGGTGACCGTGACGGTGTAGGCCGGGGTGTCACCGATGCTGGTGGTGGCGGGCCCGGTCTTGGTCACCGACAGGTCCACCCCGGCCGGGGCGTTGACGGTCGTGGTGGCCGTGGCGGTGTTGTTGCCCGGGACGGGGTCGGACTGGGTGGCGCTGACGGTGGCGGTGTCGGAGACCGTACCGGCGGCGGTGGTCCCGACCGTGACCGTGATCGTGGCGCTCGCGCCGGCGGCGAGGGTGCCGAGGGTGCAGTTGGCGCTGGTGGCGGTGGTGCTGCAGGTGCCCTGGCTGGGCGTGGCGGAGACCACGGTGGCCGGACCGCTCACGGTGTCGGCCAGCGTCACGCCCGTGGCCGGCGCGGTGCTCCGGTTGGTGACCGTCACCGTGTAGGAGGCCTGCGCACCCGCGGTGACGGTGGCCGGGCCGGACTTGGTCACCGACAGGTCGACGCCGGCCGGGGTCCCGGCACTGCCGTCGTAACGCGCCAGTGCGAAGTCGGTGCCCGGCCCGCCGTAGCCGGCGGCGACGATCCGGCCGTCCGGCTGCAGGGCCACGCCGAGGGCCTGGTCGAAGCCCCCGCCGAAGTCGGTGGTCACCTTCCCGTCGCCGCTGAAGCCGGTGTCGAGGCTGCCGTCGGAGTTGTAGCGGGCCAGGGCGAAGTCACTGGCGCCGCCCGACACGGAGTCGCCGACGGCGACGATCCGGCCGTCCGACTGGACCGCCACGCCGTACGCGATCTCGCTGCCGCCGAAGTCGGTGGTGACCTTGCCGTCGGTGTCGAAGGTGCCGTCCAGGTTGCCGCTGGTGTTGTAGCGGGCGATCGCGAAGTCACTGCCCGTGTAGCCGACGGCGACGATCCGGCCGTCGGGCTGGATCGCCAGTGCGTGCCCGAAGTCGACGCCGCCGAACGTGGTGGCCACCTTGCCGTCGCTGCTGAAGCCGGTGTCGAGGCTGCCGTCGGTGTTGTAACGGGCCAGGGCGAAGTCGTAGTTGCCGGTGCTGTTCCCGGTGTAGCCGACGGCGACGATCCTCCCGTCGGACTGCAGTGCCAGCCCGCGAGCGGCGTCGGCCCCGCCGGCGAAGTCGGTGGTCACCTTGCCGCCGGTGCCGAAGTTGGTGTCGAGGCTGCCGTCGGTGTTGAGCCGGGCGATCGCGAAGTCGCCCCCCGTCAGCCCGGCGGCGACGATCCTGCCGTCCGGCTGCACCGCCACCCCGAAGCCGTCGTCGGCGCCGCCGGTGCCGAAGTCGACGACCACCTTGCCACCGGTGCCGAAGTTGGAGTCCAGGCTGCCGTCGGTGTTGTAGCGCGCCAGCGAGAACCAGCCGACGCCGCCCTCGGGCACCTCGCTGTGGCCCACCACGACGATCTTGCCGTCGGACTGGAGCGCGACCCCGCGGGCCCCGTCCGAGCCGCCGTTGAAGTCGGTGGTGACCCTGCCGCCGGTGCCGAAATTGGTGTCGAGGCTGCCGTCGGTGTTGTAGCGGGCCAGGGCGAAGTCGTCGGCGGCGCCCGAGTAGCCCACCGCGACGATCTTGCCGTCGCTCTGCACGGCCACGGCATCGGCGTCGTCGGAGCCGCCGAAGTCGGTCGTCACCCTGCCGCCGGTGCCGAACGTGGAATCAAGGTCGCCCGGCGCGGCGACGGCCACGGCGGGGAGCGACAGCGCGAGCACCAGGCCGGCGGCTGCCGCCACCCCGGCCCGGGCGGCCCGCGACCGGCGCCTACGGTCCACGGGGTGACCGGACCCCGGTCGCGGAGCGGAAATGGACAGGGGCATGGACATGCGGCCCACTCTGCCTCTCATCGTCATGCAGCCGGCCACAGCGTCCGGTGACCATCACGGCGGCGGTGTCTCCTCGCGGGTACCCGACGTACCCGCCCGCCCCGGGCCTTCGCCTGACGAGCGCCCCGCCCCGGGGCGTCCGCCCAACAGCTTCGGGCTTCCCGCTCCGGAAGCCCGCCGACGGCCGGGCCGCGCTGCGCCCACTGGCCGCCGGATTCCACCCCCGCGGGTGAGCCGGGCGGACGGGCGCGACGTCCACGCGGCGGCACCTGACGATGCGTTCAGGCCGCGGTTGCCGGCATCCGGGCCGTGGGGCGCCCGGATGCCGCCGTCGCCGTGCGGGTGGATCAGTGCGCGTTGGTGTACATGTACGCGCCGGTGTCGTAGTTGTAGACGGCGAGCTTGATCAGGACGCCCCGGTCGGACTTGTTGTACCAGGCGCCGTACGAGCCGTTGCCGAGGCTGGTCGTGGCGGAGACGCCCTGCCAGTCCCAGCCACCGCTGCCGTTCGAGGTGAGCACCCACATGTTCTGGCCCTCGTGCGTGGTGTTGAACGCGGCGTAGGCCCAGTCGTGGCCGTCGGTGTCGGAACCGTTGTGGATCTTCAGCTGGGCGATGACGCCGGTGGAGGCGACCTCGTCGCACCAGTAGTAGTAGCTGTTCACGCACCCGACCTGGTAGCCGGGGCCCGGTGCGGCGGCGGAGGCCGGTGCGGCAGCTGCCAGCGGGGCGGCGAGCAGACCGAGGGCGGCTGCGCCGAGGAGTATCTTCCTGCCGAACATGGTGGATCCCTTCTCACATGGGACTCGAGTGGCGCCTCCTGGTGGAGGGCTCTCATCGTCAGGCCGGAGGGGCGGGTTCTCTTGTGGATCCGCGCAGGGTTACTTGTGGTCCGGCGCAGACCTCGGCGGCCGCTGGGCGGCCGTGTGCCGGAACTCCCTCGGGGTCATGCCGTACGCCGCCCGGAACGCCCGGCTGAACTCGGCGGGCAGGAGGAGTCCCCACCGGGCGGCCAGGGCGCTGATCGGGCGGCTGCGCAGGCGGGGGTCCGCGAGGTCGGCGCGGCAGCGTTCGAGGCGGCGGCGCCGGATGGTCGCCGCCACGGTCTCCGGCTCGGTACGGAACAACTGGTGCAGGGAGCGGACCGAGACGTGGTGGTGGGCGGCGATGTGGGCCGGCTTGAGGTCGGGGTCGCCGAGGTTCTGGTCGATGAAGGCGTTGATCCGTGCGAGCAGGACGTGGCGGCGGGTCTCGGCGGGGAGCAGCGGCTGGGCGTCGAGGTGGTCGGCGACCAGGGCGGTGGCCAGGTCCACGGCGATCAGGCCCAGCCGACGGCTCTCCGCCGGTGCCAGGTCGGCAGCCCGGCCGACCACGGTGGTGAGGTAGTGGCAGAGGAGCGTCCCCGTCACCCCCGAGGAAACCAGCGGTTGGGAGAGGAGGCGGTCGGCCCTCCCGGCAGGCAGCGGGAGGAGGCTCCGGGGGAGCGTCAGGATGGTGGCCTCGCAGGTCCCGTAGCCGTCGGGGTAGCAGGCCTCCATCGGGTGGGAGGTGTCGAAGAGGACCAGTCCGCCGGTGTCGATCGTCGCGTTGTTGCGACGCTGGCTCGCGTGCAGCGGACTCCCGTGGACGGTGCCCAGGTGGTAGGTCTCCGGATCCCAACGCCGGATGTGCGCGGGGGAGCGGATGCCGCGCAGGGGCGCGAAGGAGAACCTGGCGAGCTGCGCCGCGCCGAGGTCCACCGCGCGGACCAGGGCCCGGAAGTCCCGGGTGTGGGAACTGAGGAGCGTGAACGGGGCGATGTTGCGGTCGACGACGTCGCACCACCAGTCGAAGCGGTCGGCGGCGAGGAGGTCACTGTTCGACACGGTGACGTGGGCGTCGGTGCTCGGCTCGGGCGGGTGGGCCATGTTTGCATGGTCGCGACGAACAGGGCGTGCGGGGAAGCCCGGCACGGGCAAGTGCGTTGCGTTCGCGCCAAGTTCGCCACGTCGGCGGCCCGGGAGGCCCTCGCGCGCGGCTCTGGCAGCCCCGGGCCGGATCGGCGCGAGGCTGCCAGGCATGGGCGGGTCAGTTGTCGGAGGGGAAGTCCCCGGCGCGGACGCCGGCGATGAAGGCCTGCCAGGAGTGCGCGTCGAAGGCGAGGGCGGGGCCATCGGCGTCCTTGCTGTCGCGGACGGCGAGTCCACCGTCTGCGAGGCCTGCCACCTCGATGCACTCACCTCCCTGCTGGGAGTACGACGACTTCCTGAACGGGGTCACAGGCTTGATGCTGTTCATTCTTCCTCTTCCTCGCTGACGTGGTGCGGCAGGCCCCGAAGCACCTTGCGGACGAAGTCCAGGCTCGTATCCGGGGACCAGGCGGCAGATCTCAGTGTTTCCAGTGCGTAGGCATAGCCGGTCAGTTCCTCCTGGGATTCCACGACGACCACGTTCGTGAAGGCTTCGAACGACACGGCTTCCAAGGTCGGGTCGGATCCGAAGGACATGCCTGTGAACGGCCCTGCGACCCTGGCGGCGTTCCCGGACGCCAACGGCAGGATCTGGAGTGTGACATTGGGCAGCGTGGCAATCTCGATGAGGTGCCGGAGTTGCTCCCGGTGGACGTCCTGGCTGCCCATGGGAGCAAGGACGGCGGGCTCCCACATGATGGCGGTGAATCTGACGCTGCCATCCGTGATGCGCTTCTGGCGGGCTTGACGGACTTTGAGGAACTCATCCCGGTTCGCCGCCGGCACGATGGTCGGATTGGCGTTGTGCATCTCTGTTGCGAATGCCGGAGTTTGAAGCAGGCCGGGAATGAGGCCGAGCTGCCACGTCACTATGTGAGTGGCGTCGCTCTCAAGCTCGATATAGGTGGCATAGTTCTCGCCCACGCCCTTGTAGTCGAGCCACCAGCCTCGCCGATTGCTCTCGCGGGCCAGTGATTCGAGCCGGTCGCGCTCGTCCGGGTCGTGCACCTGATAGAGGTCGAGGAGCATGCGGACGTCCAAGGGGCGCGATGTGACCTTCCCCGACTCCATGCGCGAGACCTTCGCCACCGACGACACCAGGGCTTCTGCGGCGTGCGATTGGTCAAGTCCGGCCGTCAGGCGGTGTTTCCGCAGGGCTTCGCCAAGCCGGCGGCTACGTACGGTCGGCTTCCCGCCTGCTGGCATCGTTCCACCCTCTCGACTCGGAGTCATCAGTCTGCCCATCGGACCGAGTTGAAGCCAGCAGGGGCTCGCAGCCACTCGCCCCGTGATCGACTGCAAATTTGCATCAGTGACACTTGCATGTGACCTGGCTCACGGCGCACGCTGACGGTGAGTAGTCCGATGGATCTCCTGAGTGATCCCTGCGGCTGGCTGCCCGGGCATTCCCTTGTCTGCTTCCGGCCGGAGCGCGGACTGCGAGAGTCGTTGCTCTGTCCTCGACCGCCCACACTCGGAAGGTGGCTTGCCATGCTCGAAAAGCCCGATCAGCCTCGCCTCTCCACTCCTTCCCTCAGCTGCTGGCTGGCGCGCAGCAGGCGTGCGCCGGAGCGGGCGCGCCGGTTGCTGGAGAAGCTGCTCGCGGACGTCCCCGATGGTCAACGGTTCGCGGACGTGGGGCTGTTGCTCGTCTCGGAGCTGGTCACCAACGCGGTGATCCACGGGACGCCGGTCGGGAACCGCGTTCGCCTCGTCATGTCCGTCGGCCGGGACCGCCTGCGGATCGAGGTGCACGACGCCCGTTCGGAGCGGGGGCCGGTGCTCCGCATCAGTGGGGCCGAGGACGAGAGCGGCCGGGGCCTTCTCCTCGTCAAGTCCCTGTCCCACCGCTGGGGGTGCTGTCCGCGTCAGGGGACCGGCAAGATCGTCTGGGCCGAGGTGGCCAGTGACGAGCGTGCCGCATGAAGGACGACGACCGCCTCATCGCGGCCGAGATCACCGGTGGCATCAAGGCCCCGACCACCTACGCGCTCCTCCCCGAGGACCTCGACGCCCTCTGGACCGCCCTCCGGTTCCGGCCGCTCAGCAGGCCTCAGTGGCTCCGCTTCGAGCGTTACCTCACCGGCCCCTGCGCCGAACGCTTCGTCGCCGAATACCTCAACCGGAACGGCTCGTTGTCGCTCCCGGTCATCCTCCCCGAGGGTGTCCATCAGCTGCGCGTCCACTGGACCGGCCTCGGGGGCGAGCGGTGATCCGGCGCCTCTACCCCTGGTGGTTCGTCCACTTCTCCCGCGCCCCCGCCGCCCGCCTGCTGCGCGCCGAACGGCTCCGCCTCGACACGGAGTTGGAGCACTGGCGGCTCGACGCAGCCGAACGGGCCCGGCGGCGCATCCACCGCGAACTCGCCGACCGGCGCCCCTGACTGACGCGCGCAGCCTCGGAGCCGTCGGCCCCGAGGCTGCCTCATGCGAATCGGGCCTGTCGTGTCCGGGCCCGACCGCCTCCTCCCGTCGACGCGCTCGCCGTTCCGCCAGCCCCCCGCGCGCTTGCGGCCGTGCGTCAGGCGCGGGTGTCGACGGGGTGCCTCACAGCCGCCGGACGCGCAGCACGCTGGTCAGCATCGGGAGCGTGAACTCGCCCTGGGCGGTCTCCGGCCGGCTCGCGAGGAAGGCGCGGATCCGGCCGAGTGCCGCCTCCTGTTCCTGCTCCGGCATGACGATCATCCCGGCGCGCGTCGCGAGGGTCGCGACGAGGGAGTCGGCGGTGCGCTGCTGACCGTGCGGGAAGGCGGCCTGCTCCGGCGAGCCGAACCGGGCGGCCTCACCGGTCTTCGGAAGGTGCATGTCGGCGGTCTCCGCGCGCCAGCTGGCGGGCGTGTCCCGCGGGCCGATGGCCGCGCTCCCGCTGACCTGCGCGAGCCCGGCGACCCACTCGGCCTGGTCGTCCAGGACGTTCCACAGACCGGCCAGGACGCCGCCGGGCGCGAGGACCCTCGCGATCTCGGGGCCCGCCACGGCCATGTCGAACCAGTGCATGGCGTTGCCGGCCAGCACCGCGTCGACCGAGCCGTCCGGCAGCGGAATCGCCTCGGCACTGCCCAGCAGGGCGCGGACCGCCGGCAGCTCGCGGCGCAGCTCGGCCAGCATCGCCGCGTCGGGCTCGACCGCGATGACATCGGCACCCGCCGCCACCAGCGTGGCCGTCAGCTTGCCGGTTCCGGCGCCGAGGTCGAGCACCCGCATGCCGGGCGCCGGGTCGAGCGCCCACTGCACCGCGGCCTGCGCGTAGTCCGGCCGGTGCTCGGCGTACGCGACCGCCGCTGCGCCGAACGAGGAGGCGTGAAGTAACCGTTCAGTCTGATCCATGCGTACACGCTATATGCGGTGTCGGCGGTCAGCTACCCGTGTCCAATAGCCCGTTGACGATCGGTTGGTGGGCTTCCCGTCGGCCCCCGGTGCCCGGGGTCAGCTGCCGGCTGTCAGCGCAGGGCGACGGCCGCGCCCGACCGCTCGGTGGCCATCCTGATGGCGAATCCCGCCAGCGCGGTGCCCATCACGTAGCGGTGCAGGCGCTGCCAGAGCGGGTGCCGGCCGAAGAACCCGGCGACGGAGCCGGCCGTCACGATGAAGAAGGCGTTGCCTGCGAGCCCCACCGCGATCTGGGTCAGCCCCAACAGCAGCCCCTGCAGGCCGACATGGCCGCGCTCCGGGTCGACGAACTGCGGCAGCAGCGAGATGTAGAGGATGGCCACCTTGGGGTTGAGCAGGCAGGTGAGGAAGCCCATCAGGAAGAGCTTGCGGGTCCCGTCCTTCTCCAACTCCTGGGGCGCGAAGGCGGATCGGCCGCCCGGCCGGACGGCCTTCCAGGCCAGCCAGAGCAGGTAGCCCGCTCCGGCCAGCTTGATCGTCAGGTAGATCTCCGGCACCAGTGCGAAGACGGTGGCGATGCCGGCGGACACCGCGAAGAGGTAGACGAGGAAGCCGAGGCCGACCCCGGCCAGCGAGACCAGCCCCGCCCGGCGGCCCTGGGCGATCGAGCGGGAGACCAGGTAGATCATGTTCGGCCCCGGAGTCAGCACCATGCCGAGCTCCACCAGCGCGATCCCCGCTATTGCTCCCAGCCCGATCACAGCACTACCTCCGTACGCGCGTTCGCCTGGACGCAACCTAGCAGGTCAGTGCCATGTGCGGCTCGGTGCATGTGACGGAACGACGGCTGTCGGCTGACGGTTCTCGTGAACGCCCGGGTTCATGACGTCTTTTCAGTTAAGCGACCTCCGCGGATCAGCCTGCCTCGGCAGACGGCGTCACGTGCCGTGGGGGGACGGCGAACGGGTCGTACCCCTCGGGTACGAAGCAGCCGTAGTCCTGCAGTGGTCGCGGGTCGTTCAGCACGATCTGCCGGCGCTCGCCCGCAGGAGAGAGTCCGTCCGGGCGGTCCAGGACACGCTGGCCGGGGAGTCCGGCCGTCGCCGGTGCATCGGCGACGAGCTGGCCGAAGCGGTCGATCAGAGCCCATGCAGCGTCGTAGACATCGCGGATGTCCTCGGCCGCCCTCTCCTCGGTGATCTCGGGGAAGGCTTCGCGGTAGGCCCTGCGAGCCGAGGCGAGGAAGCGCTCCGGGTCGACGATCACCACGTCCTGGCGCGTCCGAACGCTGATCGTCATACCCGCCTTCGGGGCCGGCATCTCATCCATCGCCCCACGGTACTGCGGCGACACTCAACAGACCGCGAATTCCATGGAGCACGGCCGACAGGGCATGCCCCGGCTCCGAGTCCGCCAGGGGCCTCGTCGACCACGCTGTGGCGCCGGTGTGGATGGGTAGGGTCCGGGCATGGCGAAGCACGAGGTCGTTCCCGAGAAGGTGGCCTGGGTCCTGGTGCGTGGTGGTCGGGTGCTGATGACCCGCGTCCGCGGTGTGGACGTCTTCTACTTCCCCGGCGGGAAGAGGGAGTCGGGTGAGTCCGATGCCGAGACCTTGGCGCGCGAGATCGACGAGGAACTCCGGTCCCGGGTCGATACGGCCACGATGGTGCACGTCGGCACCTTCGAGACGCGGAGGGAGTCCGACGGACGCACCGAGTTCCGGATGATCTGCTACACCGCCGAGCACACCGGTCCGCTGGTCGCCTCAAGCGAGATCGCGGAGTTGGGCTGGTTCGGCTACGGCGATCGTGCGCGGGTCTCGGCGGTGGACCGGATGGTGTTCGACATGCTGCATTCGTCCGGTCGGCTGCTCTGACCCGGCCCGTTCGGGGCGGTCGGTCAGGCTGCGCGGAGGCGACCTCCTCGCACTCTGGGACCGCCCGCTGATCCCCCCACGCCACCGTCGACGGGCGCCTCGGCCCCCCTCAGACCTGTCTGATGGTTGATCGCGCGGTGGGTGGGGGGTGAGTTGACGGACGCGGTGTGGGGGGTAGGTGGAGCTCCGTTCGGCTCAGGGACGGCGTGCTTGACCCGGCTTCTGCTCTCGGCGGCGGGATTGCGCGCCTGGGCGAGTGATTCCGAATGCTGACGGTGCGTCCGGCGATGGGTGTGGCTCCTCCTGAGGCACGAGCTGCACCGGTTCACCGGGTGCCGTGGTAAGCCAGATTCACGGCCAGAGCAGCCACGGGCAGACAGAAGAACACGGCCCAGGGGCCCAGCTGGTAATCATGAACCCGCAGGTGGGCACAGAGTGCACCAAGGAAGTACAGCACGAGACCGATGGCAGCGAGCGTGCCCAGGACCGGCACGGCGAACCCGGCCAGCAGCCCCAGCGCCCCCAAGGCCAGCAGTGTGCCCAGCGGGCGCATCCAGGACCGGGGCACACGCAGCTTGTCCGCCTGGCTCTTGGGGTAGTCGTGGCCGATGAAGTTGGCGATGGCGGCCGAACCGTTGACAGCCGAGGTGAGGAGGGTGACCACGAGGTAGGCGGCAAACACGAGAGACTCCTTCTCCTGCGCGAGAACGACGGTTGGGTGTTCGTGTCTTTGACAAGACAGCGCCTCAAAATGTGACACCCCCCTGTCGGAGCGGTCGTCGGGAGAGCTGCACCCCTCCTCGTCGAGGGCTCGGGGCGGCCATCCGTCCCTGCCCGCCGCCCGCATGCACGCCCTCCTCGACCGCCGCCTGGACGACGCCGTCGCCCCACCGGCGACGGCGGTGTGAGCTCCTCCTTCGCGCCGGCGAGAGCGGGAACAGCAGGGAGCTAGGGTCTGGATCATGGTGAACGAGGTGGGGGCGCGCGAGCTCTACGAGGGGCTGCTGGGGTACGACGGGGACGACGCCTACGGGGACGTCGCCGCGCCGTGGCTCGAGCGGGCGCAGGACGGCTACCGCGCGCGGCTCGCCGTGGCGGCCGAGTGCAGCGGATGGTGGACGGCCGGTCCCGGCGTCCACGGTGTCCAGAGCCTGAAGTGGGAGCTCTACGCCCTGAGCCGGGTGAGTGACGTCCTGCTCCTCGGCCGGCAGCCCGCTGACGATCCGGTGGACGTCGCCCTGCCGCGGCTGGCGCTTCCGGACGACGACTACCTCGGACTGTTCGGCGCGCTCGGCATGACGTGGGCCGCCGGCGGCGGCTTCGACCCTCTCCTGCACGAGATCGTCGAGGTCGAGCAGAGCGACGACCCGGGCTCGCCGATCGAGGTCACCGAGGTGGTCTGGCCGGGACTGATGCTCGGTGAGCTGGTGTTCGGCCGGGCCGGCGTCCGGGTCCGCGCGGGTGCCGAACACGCCCAGCGGGGTGTCGCCGACCGCTCGCCGCTGTACTGGAGCTTCCGTCGCCGCCACCGGCCGACCGTCGACCTCTCCCAGGGGTGGGGCGGCAACTCGCAGTGGGGGACGGACCTCCGGCTGGACTACCGGACCTCGTCCGGCGACCGGCTCAACGTGGACGGCGACCGCCCGATCGACGGGAGCACCGAACTCGGCCTGGACCATCCGCTCAACCTCAGCCCTGAGGAACGGTTGTTGACACCCCGCGAACGCCGGGAGCTGCTCCGTCACCGCTGCCTGCTCCGCGTACCCGAAGCCGCCGCCGAGCTGGCCGGGTTCGCGCCGTGGGAGCGGGACCTCATGCCCTTCGACTGGGTGCTGCCCGACGGCGAGGAGTGAGTGGGGCAGTGGGGGTGAGGGGTCGGGCTGAGACTATTGGGAAACTTTCCTAACGAAAGTCATTGACCCGAGGGGTCCTGCGCCCCGATTCTGTGAGACGTCCGCCGTGGCCACTGCCGTCCCCCGAGGGCGGCCTCCGCCTCCCCTTGACCCACCGTCATCGTGTGCGGTGGCTCGACGAAAGCGAGTTGGCATGCGCAAGTCCACCGCAGTCCGTACCCTCGCCCCGCTGCTGGCCGCCGCCCTCGGCCCCGCCGCGCTCCTGCTGGCCCCCGTGAGCACCGCGGCTGCGGCCCCGACCGCGGCCGCGGCCGTGCCCGGCATGGCCGCCGCGCCGTACGAGTACCTCGGCTGGGGGAGCCCGCAGAAGCCCGTCGACGTGATGAAGGCGACCGGGGTCAAGTGGTTCACCCTGGCGTTCATCCTGTCCGACGGCGGCTGCAACCCGAAGTGGGACGGCAGCCGGCCGCTCGCCGGCGGCTCCGACGAGGCGGCGATCAAGTCGATCCGCGCGGCCGGCGGCGACGTGATGGTCTCGGTGGGCGGCTGGAGCGGCAACAAGCTGGGCGAGAAGTGTTCCAGCGCGAGTGCGCTGGCCGGCGCGTACCAGAAGGTGATCGACGCCTACAGGCTGAAGGCGCTGGACGTCGACATCGAGAACACCGAGTTCTCCAACGCGACGGTCCGTCAGCGGGTCGTCGACGCACTGAAGATCGTCAAGTCGAAGAACCCGGGCATCGTCACCTACGTCACCATGGGCACCACCCCGAGCGGACCGGACGCCAACGGCAAGGACCTCATCAAGCGGGGTGCGGCGGCCGGTCTGGCCAACGACGGCTGGGTGGTCATGCCGTTCGACTTCGGCGGCCACAGCGGCACGATGGGGCAGGCCACGGTCAGCGCGCTGGACGGCCTGAAGGCGGCGGTCAAGAGCGCCTACGGCTACAGCGACGACGCCGCGTACCGGCACATCGGCGTCTCCTCGATGAACGGCAGGACCGACGAGGCCGGCGAGACCGTCACCACCGCCGACTTCCGGACCATCCTCGGCTACGCGAAGCAGCACCATCTCGCCCGGTTCGCCTTCTGGTCGGTCAACCGGGACCGCGCCTGCGGCTCCGGCACGGAGGCGGACGCCTGCAGCGGCATCGCGCAGTCGCCGTACGAGTTCACGAAGATCGTCGTCCAGTACCAGGGCTGAGGACGCACCTCGGGCCGTCGCACCGGCCGGCCGGAGGGGCCCGGGACGGCGACGGCGCCCGGCGGTTCGCGGACCGACGGGCGCCGTTGAGAGTCCGCGCAGATGGGCGGGCTGCCCAGCGCCTGGGTCGCTGACGGGGCCGCAGGGCGTCAGATCAGGGGGGCCTCGCCCGCGTGGACGGCACGGATGGCGCGTTCGACGGTCTCCCGGTTCTCACCGACCGGAGCCACGTAGTCGATGACGTCGCGTGCCTCGTCCTCTCCGAGCACACGGGTGATGACCCAGGTGGCGAGGTACTGGGACGCCAGGCAGCCGCCCGCCGTGGCGATGTTCCCCTCGGAGTGGAACGGTGCGTCCAGCACGGTGACGTCGCAGGCCTCGACGAAGGGCCGGCTCTTGACGTCCGTGCACGCGGGCATGCCCTTCAGCAACCCGAGTCGGGCGAGCACCAGCGCGCCGGAGCACTGCGCGCCGATCAGCTGGCGCGAAGGGTCGAGCGGCAGCCTGGAGATCAGCCGGTCGTCGGCGACCACGTCCCGCGTTCTCACTCCGCTGCCGATCAGCACGACGTCGGCTTCGGTCACGAACTCCATCGGGCGCTGCCCGGTCACCTCGACACCGCTCATCGACGTGACCACGGGCGCCGGCGTCGTGATGAAGGCCTCCAGGCCGTCCTTCCGGCACCGGTTGATCAATGCGGACGCGATGAAGCTGTCGAGTTCGTTGAAACCGTCGAAGGTGACCACGGCTACCTGCATCACAACTCCTCCAAGGGCAAGGGGGCCCCAGTCTCCCCAGTGCGCCGTTCCGGGTCGAGGTCCAATCGGCGGCTCGTGGCCTGCCTGCCGCTGAGGTGACGTCCCGAGGCTGGGTCGGGGCAAGCGCGACCGTGCTTTCGCGCTCGCAGCTGCTCCACCGACCAGCTCAAGTGCCACGCTGAGCGAAGCGAACGACGGAGGGCCAGGTGTGGGCAGAGCAGCGTCCTGCGGCTCCCCTCTCGGGAGTCGCAGGACGCTGTCTGATCCTGTGTGAGGTGATTACGCCACGCCGAGGAGCCACGGCTCGGCCGGCTGGTTCATGTTCGTGCCGCTGCCCGTCGCCAGCCAGAGCCGCCCGTCGCCGCCCTTCCAGGCGACCTCGTAACCGCCGTTGGGCAGCGTCGCGAGCGACGGGCTGGAGGAACTGCCGGCGGTGTCGACGCCGAGGAGCCACGGCGAGGCCGGCTGCGCCATGTTCGTGCCGCTGCCCGTCGCCAGCCACAGTCGCCCGTCGCCGCCCTTCCAGGCGACCTCGTAACCGCCGTTGGGCAGGGCCGCAATCGAGGGGCTGGTCGTGTCGGCGACGCCGAGGAGCCACGGTTCGGCCGGCTGGTTCATGTTCGTGCCGCTGCCCGTCGCGATCCACAGCCTCCCGTCGCCGCCCTTCCAGGCGACCTCCCAACCGCCGGTCGACAGGGCCGTGATCGACGGGCTGGTGCCCGGGTAGACGCCGAGCAGCCACGGCTCGGCGGGCTGGTTCATGTTCGTACCGATCCCGGTGCCGATCCACAGCCTCCCGTCCTCGCCGGCCCACGCGGTGACCCAGCTGCCGTCGCTCAGCGTGGCGATGGACGGCTTCGAGCCCTGGGCGACACCGAGGAGCCAGGGCGCGGCCGGCTGGGCCATCGACGTCCCGCTGCCGGTGCCGATCCACAGCTTCCCGTCAGTGCCCTTCCAGGCCGTGGTGTATCCGCCGTCGGGCCGCGCCGTCAGGCCCGACGAACTGCTCCGCGGCATCGTGGGCGGGGGGACGATCGGGGAGCCGACGGGGCTGATGTAGCCGATGACCTTCTGGCCCCAGTCCTGGTCGACGGTCGGGTTGACGCCGGTCTTCCGCTGGACACTGTTGCCCTCGTTGCCGCCGATGGTGGTGATGTTCGTCCGGGAACTCGCGCTCTGGACCAGGCTGACGTGCTGGACGTCGTCGAATGCGAGGTTGTTCGGGTCACTGGGAAGGCTGCGACCGTTGCCGGCCCAGATCACGGCGTCGCCGGGCTGGGGGGTGTAGCTGCTGTCGCTGACCCAGTGGAAGGTGCCGTGGGCGGTGCCGTACTTGGCGAAGGTGTAGGCGGCGGCGGTGATGACACCGGTGTCGGTGACGCCGGCCTGGTTCCAGGTCCATTTCGCGAAGTCGGCGCACCACTCCTCGCCGCTGCAACTGCCGAGGAAGCCGGTGCCGCCGGCGTTGTTGGTGCTGCACGGCCCCTTCCCGAGATTGGCTGCGGCGATGGTGGCGGCCGAGTTGCCCTGGGTGGTGGCGGCGAAGACCGGTCCGGCGGCGGTGGCTGCGAGTAGGAGGGCGCTGAGCGCGGTGGCGGCGGTGCGGCGGGTGATCCGGGACATGGCTGTTCCTCAGGTCGGAGTGTGTCGGGTGCACGGCGAACGTCGGTGCGTGCGGATGACGGGGGCGGACGGCCGTCCTACGGGAGCGGCGGTCGGCGGGGGCGGACGGCTGCCCTGCAGGAACAGCGGTCGGCGGGTCCGGGTACGGGGGGTCAGCGGCCGGAGACGCTCGGCGCGGGGCCAGGCGGGAGGTAACGCAGTTTCAGTACCGGGGAGTTGCGGTAGCTGTGGGCGACCAGGGCCGCGGCGCGGCCGGTGGCGTCCGGGGAACCGGGGCCCCCGGGCGGGAGGAGGAAGAGGAGCAGGTCGAGGCGGCCGGGTTCGGTGCGGGCGCTGGCGTGTTCCAGGCCGTCCTCGGGGGTGGTGTGGGCCCACAGGATGTCGAGGGCCTCGGCGGCCTCGGTCGCCGGGGCCCGGGCGGCGCCGGGGCGGTGGTGCAGGCTGGTGTAGACGAGGTCCACCGCCGGATCAGCCCCACTGGAACTCGTTGGGGTCCACCGGCGCGGGGGATGTCGCAGTGGCCGGGGTGGCGGGGGTCGGGTCGGCGAGGGTGGTGGCGGCCGTGGGCAGCAGGGTGACGGCGGCGGCGAGGGCGGCGACCGCGGTGGCGACGGCAACGGGCAGACGGGTCATGGTCGTTGTCCTTTACATGGCGATGGGACGGCGCCTGGGCCGGTTCGGCGCTCCGCGGTGGCGCTCGGTCCGTTCGCCGCTCCGGGTGCTCCCCGGTGGCGATGTCTCAAGCTTCGCGGCCCGGCGGTGGCCCCGGTAGGGCTCCGGGCTGTCGCCAAGGCGCCAGGCGGGATCCCGACAGAGACCGGAACCGGGGCGGTCCGTTCCGGCCCGATTCGTCCCGGGGCAGAACGGCGCATCAGCCCCACCCCTGGCCTAGCGGACAGGACGCCCAATTACCCTGTACGGTAACGGAGTACCGCATAGCGGATCTTGAAGAAGGATCGAACGGGCTGCCATCATGTGCCGCGGGTCCCGAAGCGCAACGCGTCTTCACCGGGGGGCAACACCATGATGCTCGAAACGTTGGGGCTGTCCGGCGCCGCCGCAGCCGTCTACCAGGCCATGCTCGACCGGCCCGGTGACAGGGTCGCCGCACTCGCCGCCGACCTGGAACTCACCGCCGGCCAGGTGCACGACTGCCTGGACGAACTCGCCGGCCTGCTCCTGGTGCGTGCCTCCAGTGAACACCCCGGGCAGATGCGCGCGGTGAGTCCCGAAGTCGGCCTCGCGGACCTGCTGGCCCGCCAGGAGGCCGAACTGGTCGCCCGCCAGGCCCAGCTCGCCGCCTCCCGCGCCTCCGTGACCCGACTGGTGGCCGACCGCGCCGAGACCCGGGCCGCCCACGGCGAACGCCTGTTGGGCATGGACGCCATCCAGGCCCGGCTGGAGGAACTGGCCCGCCAGGCACGGTCCGAATGCCTCGGCGTCCACCCCGGCACCGGCCACCGGCCCGAGGACCTGGACGCCGCCCGGGCCACCAACGCCGAGGCCCTGGCCCGCGGCATCGTGATCAAGAGCCTCTACCAGGACGCCGTCCGCAACGTCCCGCACACCGTCGCCCACGCCAACTGGGTGCTCGACCACGGCGGCGAGATCCGTACCGCCCCGGTCATCCCGCAGCGCCTGGTCATCGTCGACCGCGCCCAGGCCCTCGTCCCGATCGACCCCGCGGACACCCGCAAAGGTGCGCTGCACGTGACCGAGCCGGGCCTGATGGGAGCGTTGTGCGAACTGTTCGACCAGGCCTGGGCCACCGCCGTCCCGCTCGGTGCGGTCCGCGTCGAGAACGCCGGAACCGGCCTCACCGACACCGAACGCGAACTGCTGCGCCTCCTCGGCTCCGGCCTCACCGACGACACCGCCAGCCAGCGCCTCGGCGTCTCGTCCCGCACCGTCAACCGCCTGATGGCCTCGATCATGGAACGCCTCGGCGCCAGCAGCCGCTTCGAGGCCGGCATCAAGGCCGCCCACATGGGCTGGCTCTGACGCCCACTGCCCGGCTCTGGTCGGTCCGCCGGAGGAGGTCCGGGCTCAACTGATCGTTTCGCCGGGGCGGGCGCGGGACGGCCACGGCGCCCGGCGGTACGCAACCGCCGGGCGCCGTCGTGCCGTCACTCCGTACGCATCAGCCGCTGATCAGCGCGAGGCCGAGCAGTACGCCGGCGGAGACCCGGATGGCGCCCGGGGTGAGGTCGCCCTCGCCGGAGCCGCTGCCGCGGCCGTGGCTCCGGTAGTTGGTGCTCAGCTGCTCGGCGTCCACGTCCTGGATGTGCACGACCGCGCCGAGCCGCACGCCGGCGGCCTCGGCGTAGAGCTCCGCCTTCTCCCGGGCGGCCGCGACCGCCGCGCGGCGGGCCTCGCCGCGGAGTTGGCGCTTGGCGCCGACGTCGAACTCGACGCCGTCCACGTGGTTGGCGCCGGCCTCCACGACGTCCACCAACACCTGCTCCAGCAGGTCGAGTTCACGAAGCTCGATGCCGAAGGCCGCGGTGCACCGGTAGCCGATGAAGCGTTGCTCGCGGCCGCTGTAGTCCCATTCGGACTCCAGGCCGAGCCGCGAGGTGGAGACCCCGGCGTCCGCGACGCCGTGACGGCGCAGGGCGTCCCGGACCCGGCCGGCGGCGGCCCGGGTGACCTCGAACGCCTCGGCCGGCTTCGGGCGGGTCTCCCTGATCCGGACCGTGATCCGGGCCAGGTCCGGGGTGGCCGAGACGTCGGCCGCGCCGAACACGGAGATGCCCCAAGGCTCGGCTATGAACTGAGTGCTATCCATACCGCCCATCCAATCCGTCCGCCGACCGGGTGGTGAGGGTCTGCCAGAACATCCCTTCGTAGGCCTGGAGGACGGTCCCGTACTCGCGGGCGGCGGCGATGGTGTGGTCGTCGAGGCCGGTCGCACCGGCGTCCGGACCGAGCGCCTCGGCGGCCTGCCGTTCCAGCTCGGTGGCCGGCTGGGCGAAGAAGTCGAAGAAGGCGCAGGACTCGTCGGAGAAGGCGTAGTGCCGGCGCAGCCCGGTGCCGACGGTGGCGCAGTAGCCGCCCCAGGCGGTGAAGTTGGCGACGAGCGCGGCCACGACCGCGGCGGGCCGGCCGTTGAGGGCGAGCCAGGCGAGGTAGGCGGGGTAGGCCTGGCAGCCGGGCAGCGGCGGGCGGGCGGCGGCCTCGGCCGGGGTGAGCCCGCACGCGGCGCCGAGGGCCGGCAGGGTGCGCAGGGCGGCGCTCTCGCCGTCGGCGAGGGTGGCGAACCACGCGCCCACGGGCCGGTCCGCGCAGCGGGTGGCGAGCAGCAGCAGGCTGCGGCGGTCGGAGGTGATGATCCGCTGCTGCTGCGCGGCCAGCTCGGCGAGCACGGTGAGCGGCGCACGGCCGGCCGCGACCGCGGCGACCAGGGCAGGCACCTCGTCGTCGTGACTCAACTCGCGCTGCAGTGCGTGGAGTTGTTCGGCCACTCGCTGGTTCATCGCGCTCGCACCTCCGCCTCGGACCGGCCCCCGGGTGTCATTCCTACCGCGCCGTCCGCCACGGACGGCGGCGACCCGCCGCTGTGCGGGCGGGGCGGCCGGGTGGGCCGACAGCGGCGGGGTTCGGTTTTCCGAACCCCCGATTCGGGGGCGAGCACGATCGATCGCCGCGCCCGGTCCGACCAGCATGGAGGCATGGCTGAAACGACATGGACAACGGCAGCGGACCGGTCGGCGCCGGACCGGACAACGGCCCCGGACGGGGCGAGCTCCGCCACCGCGACGGCGGCCGCCGAGCCCGCCGCGCGGGCCGACGGGCTGCACCGGGAGTACGGACGCGGCGGTGCCGCCGTCCGGGCACTGCGCGGGGTGACGGCGGCGTTCGCGCCCGGCAGCTTCACCGCGGTGATGGGGCCCTCCGGCTCCGGCAAGACCACCCTGCTGCACTGCCTGGCCGGCCTCGACCGCCCCACCCGCGGCACCGTCCACTGGGGCGGCGCCGACATCTCCCGGCTGCCCGAGCGCCGGCTCGCCGAACTGCGGCGCAGCCGGGTCGGCTTCGTGTTCCAGGCGTTCAACCTGATGCCCGCGATGACCGTCCTGCAGAACGTCGAACTGCCCGGCCGGCTGGCCGGCGCCCGGCCCGACCGGGCCGCCGTCCGGGAGGCCCTCGCCCGGGTCGGTCTGGCCGGGCGCGAAAACCATCGGCCGGGGCAGCTCTCCGGAGGCCAGCAGCAGCGCGTCGCGATCGCCCGCGCGCTGGTCACCCGCCCCGACGTGCTCTTCGCCGACGAGCCCACCGGCGCGCTCGACCGCACCACCGGCCACGAGATCCTCGCGCTGCTCCGCACCGGCGTGGACCGGGACGGGCAGACCTGCGTGATGGTCACCCACGACCCGGTCGCGGCCGGCTACGCGGACCGCGTCCTGCTGCTCGCGGACGGCCTGCTGGTCGATGAACTGGCCCGGCCGACGGCGGCGTCGGTCGCCGAGCGGCTGAGCCGGCTGGGCGGGTGAGCGGCATGCGGATGCTCAGGCCTGTGCGTACTCGCTCGGCCGGTGGGCCGTCCCCGCTCGGCGGGCTGCTGTCCGGGCGCCCCGCCGCACTGCCGCGGCCCCGCGTCGCGCGGCGCACCTCGTGGGGCGGGTGGGCGTGATGGCGTTCCCGACCCTGCGCGCCGCCGCGCCGGTGGTGCCCGCCCTGGTGTTCGGCCAACTGCGCCGCCGCCCGGCCGCGTTCGCGGGACTCGCCGTGGCGCTGTTCCTCGCCGTCGCCACGCTGACCCTCTTCGGCTCGCTGTTCGCCGCCGAGGTGACGGCGCCCGCCGCCGCGCGCCGGGCGCCGGCCGGGCCGGGGCTGATGGTGATCGCGGGCGCGTTCGGCGAGATCGCCGTGCTGGTGGCCTTCTTCGTGGTGGTCAACGCGCTGGGCTTCGCCCTGCGCCAGCAGCACCGGGAGCTGGCGCTGCTGCGGACCGTCGCCGCCACGCCCCGGCAGGTCCGGCGGCTGGTGCGCGGCC
>NZ_JBEYVJ010000116.1:0-21312 GCF_040643935.1 Kitasatospora sp. NPDC047058
GGCGGTGGCGGGCCGCGCTGCCCGACCGCCCCGGCGTGACCGGCGCCCGCTTCACCGCCGTGCTGCCCGCCGGGGCGCTCGCCGCGGTGCCGTCGGACGCCGCGAAACGCCTCGTCGCCGAGGCGGACCGGTTGCTGGACGGGCACGCCGAGTTCTTCGGGGTCGGCCGCGACGACCTGGCCGCCCCGGACTGGTGGCGCGACCCGAAGACCGGGCGCCGGGCCCCGTCCGGTTACGCCTTCGACGTGCCGTACCGGGACGAGGACGCGGTCGGGGACGTCAAGCAGATCTGGGAGCTGTCGCGGCACCAGTACCTGACCGTGCTCGCCGCCGCGTACGCGGTCAGCGGGGACGAGCGGTACGCCGAGCGCGTGGCCGGGCACCTGCGGTCCTGGTGGGCGGCCAACCCGCCGCTGCGCGGGGTGCACTGGACCAGCGGCATCGAGCTGGGCATCCGGCTGCTGTCCTGGGTGTGGGTCCGCCGGCTGCTCGACGGCTGGCCGGGCGCGCCCGGGCTGTTCGAGGAGAACCCGGTGGCGCTGCACCAGATCTGGCACCACCAGCGCTGGCTGGCCGCCTTCCCCAGCCGGGGGTCCTCGGCGAACAACCACGTCATCGCCGAGGCCGCCGGGCAGTTCGCCGCGGCCTGCGCGTTCGGCTGGTTCCCCTCCTCGGAGCGCTGGCGGTCCGGCGCGCTGCGGTCGCTGGAGCGGCACCTGCACGGCAACACCTTCCCCTCCGGCCTCAACCGCGAGCTGGCCAGCGAGTACCACGGACTCGTCCTGGAGCTCGGCCTGGCCGCGCTGGCCGAGGCGGACGCCGCCGCCGTGCCGGTCCCCGCGACCGTCCGGCTGGTGCTGCTGCGGATGACCGACGCCCTCGCGGCCGTCGTCGACGACCGCCTGCGGCCGCCGCGCCAGGGGGACGCGGACGACGGGCACGGCCTGGTCCTGGACGGCGCGGGCACCGACCGCTGGGCCTCGCTGCTGGCCACCGGGGAGGCCGTGTTCGGCCGGCTCGCCTGGTGGCCCGCGGTGACCGGCACCGACGTGCGCACCCCGCTGCTGGCCGCGCTCATCCGGCCGTACCCGAAGAACGCCGACGGCGGCAGCACGCCGGCCGTGACCCGCCCGGCGAGCCGGCCGGCCCACTTCGCCGACGCGGGCCTGACCGTCCTGCGCGGTCCGGACGGGATCTGGTGCCGCTGCGACGGCGGCCCGCACGGGTTCCTGTCCATCGCCGCGCACGCCCACGCGGACGCGCTGTCCGTGGAGGTCCGGCACGACGGGGTCGACGTGCTCGCGGACCCGGGGACGTTCTGCTACCACGGGCAGCCGGAGTGGCGGCGGTACTTCCGGTCCACCCTGGCCCACAACACCCTGGAACTGGACGGCGGCGACCAGTCCGTCTCCGGCGGCCCGTTCCTGTGGACCCGGCACGCCCGCAGCCGGGTCCTGCTCGCGGACACCTCCGACGCGCGGGTGGCCCGCTGGTGTGCCGAACACGACGGCTACCGGCCCTCGGTGCACCGCCGCCGGGTGGAGCTGACCGCCGCGAGCCGGGAGCTGCGGGTGGTCGACGAGGTGCGCGGCCCGCGCCGGGCCGTCCGCCTGGCGTTCCACCTCGGCCCGGCGGTCACCGCGGACCTGACGGGGAACCGGGCCGTGCTGACCTGGACCCGCGACGGCGAGGACCGCTCCGCGGTGCTCGACCTGCCCGGGCAGCTGGAGTGGCGGGCGCATCACGGCGAGACCGACCCGCCGCTGGGGTGGTACTCCCCCGGCTTCGGACGCAGGGAACCCGCCACCACGCTGGTCGGCACCGGCTTCGCCGACGGCACGCAGGGGTTCACCACCGTGCTCGGGTTCCGGGGTTAGGGGAACGGGTGGGGATCGAACGGGTGGGGACCAAGAGGCGGCACTGGGCGTCGGTGGCTGCGTTGACGCTGGCCCTGCTGGTGGCGACCGGCTGTACCGGTACGCCGGACGCCCCGCCGAAGCCGACCGCCACGCCGTCCCGGCCGGCGGCCGTGGCCAAGGTGTGCGACAGCCCCGCGGCCGGGCCGGCGGACGCGCCGGCGGGCGCGGTGACGGTCGACCCGGCGGTGGTCGGCGACCTGGCCGCGAAGACCAAGAGCAGCCCCCCGAACACCACGTTCTGGCTCCCGCCGGGGACGCACCGGCTCGAACCGGACCGGTACGCCCAGGTCATCCCCAAGGACGGGGACAGCTACCTCGGCGCGCCGGGCGCGGTGCTCGACGGCGGGAAGACCAACGCGTACGCGTTCGGCGGCACCGCCGGCAACGTCACCATCCGCCACCTGACCGTGCAGGGCTTCGTCGCGCCGCAGAACGAGGGCGTGGTCAACCACGACTCGGCCGACGGGTGGGTGATCGAGCACGCCACGGTCCAGAACAACTCCGGCGCCGGGCTGATGGCCGGTGCCCGTCAGCAGGTCCGTGCCAGCTGCCTGCGCGGCAACGGGCAGTACGGCATGAACGCGTACAAGGCCGGTGCCGGTGCCCCGATCGGCGGCCTGGTGGTCGAGGGCAACGAGATCGCGGGCAACGACACCGACGACTGGGAGCAGCGGCAGCCGGGCTGCGGCTGCACCGGCGGCGTCAAGTTCTGGGCCGTCAACGGGGCCGACGTGCGCGGCAACTGGGTGCACGACAACCACGGAACCGGGTTGTGGGCGGACACCAACAACAACGACTTCCGCATCGAGGACAACGTGCTGGAGGGCAACGACGGCGCCGCACTGATCTACGAGACCAGCTACAACGCGGTCATCCGGAACAACACGATCCGGCGGAACAACTGGGCCGAGGGCCGCCGGTCCGCCGAACGCGGCGACAACTTCCCGTTCGCCGCCGTCTACCTGTCCGAGTCGGGCGGCGAGCCACGGATCCCGGCCCGCACGGACAAGATCGAGATCGACCGGAACGTGCTGGAGGACAACTGGTCCGGGATCACGCTGTGGGAGAACGCCGACCGGTTCTGCAACAGCCCGGCCAACACCTCCTCCGGCGACTGCACTTTGCTGGTGAAGGACACCGCCCGCTGCAGCCAGCCGACGATCGCCAGCGCACCGCTCTACGCCGACTGCCGGTGGAAGACCCAGCGGGTGGACATCCACGACAACCGCTTCCTGCTGGACGCGTCCGTCGTCGGGTGCACGGCGAAGTGCGGCCGCATGGCGGTGCTGTCCAACTACGGCACCTACCCGGACTGGTCGCCGTACAAGGGCGAACCGGTGGCCGAGGCGATCACCGGCACGCAGCAGAACCGCTGGCACGACAACGCCTACGTCGGACCGTGGAGCTTCGTCGCCCACGACCCGAGCCGGACGCTCGACTTCGGGCAGTGGCAGGGCACGCCGTACCAGCAGGACGCGGGCAGCACCTTCCGGCCGCAGGCCGGTGGTTGAGATGGACCGGGACCTGACGTACGCGGCGCCGCCGGGCGGGCCGGACACCGCGGGCACACGGCCCGGCGCCGAACCGCGCCCGGCCGGCACGCCGAAGACCGTCGGGACGGTCTGGGGGCTGCTGATCCTCAACACGCTCGGCTCCGCCGGGGCGCGGACCATCATCCCGCTGCCCCGCTCCCTCATCCAGATGGCCACCATGGGCGCGCTGGTCTCCGCCTTCGTGCTGGCACTCGTCCTCAACATCCGGCTGCGCATCCGGGCCAGCGCCTTCCTGTTCCTGCTCACCCTGCTGCTGGTGCTGAGCGTGATCTCCAGCGCGCACCTGGAGGCCGGCTTCGGCGCTCTGTTCCGCTGCGCCCGGCTGGCGCTGTTCGTCGGCACCCTGTGGCTGCTCAGCCGCTGGTGGGACGGCGGCACGACGTTCGTCCGGCACCACATCAGGATGTACTTCGCGGTGCTCGCCTCGGTGGCCGCGGGCTTGATCGTCTCCCCCGGTGCGGCCATGCCCGAGCTCTACGGCGGGCGGCTGGTCGGCGCGTTGTGGCCGCTGACGCCGCCGCAGATCGGACAGTACGCCGCGGTGATCATCGGGCTCGCCGTGCTGCTCCTGCTGGACCGCCGGACCACCGGGGCCGGCGCGGCGGCGGTCATCGTGCCGTCCCTCGTCCTGCTCGCGCTGACCCACACCCGCACGGCCACGCTCGGCCTGATCATCGGGCTGGCGCTGGCGATCGGCTCGCTCGTCCTGACCAGCGCCGCCGCCCGCCGGTTCTTCGCCTGGGCGGTGCTGTGCTCCACCGCGGCCGCGGTGGGGCTGAGCTCCCTGCTCCAGGCGTGGTTCCTGCGCGGGCAGAGCCAGGAGAACTTCTCCAACCTCACCGGCCGGGCCAAGGTCTGGGACGCCCTGCTGGCCGCGCCCCGGACGGCCACCGAGCAGCTGCTCGGCACGGGCCTGGGCGACAAGTCGTTCGGCGGGCTGCCGATCGACAACAGCTGGCTGGCCGTCTACAACGAACAGGGCCTGGCCGGCACCGCCATCGTGGCGGCGGTCATCATCGTGCTGGGCGGCGTCGCGCTGCTGCGGCCGCCGTCGTCGGCGAGGGCCTGCGCGATCTTCCTGATCAGCTACTGCGCGATCGCGTCGTACACCGAGGCCGGCCTGGGCGACGCCTCGCCGTACCTGCTGCACCTGACCGTGGCCGCCTCGCTGCTGGCGGCACCCGCCGCGGCCGCTCCGCTCCCCGCGCCCGCAGCGCCCCGACGACGCACACCCCGACCGGCCCAGCGAACGGAGGTGGCCTGACCATGCACATCCTCGTGGTGCACAACCGCTACGCCTCGGCGCAGCCGAGCGGCGAGAACAAGGTCGTCGACCAGGAGGTGGGCCTGCTGCGCGAGGCCGGCCACCGGGTCGAGCTGTTCGAGCGGCGCAGCGACGACATCGCCGCCCGCTCCCTGCCGGGCAAGGCCGCGGTGCCGCTGCTGGTGCCGTGGAACCCGGCGGTCCGCGCGGAGCTCGCCGCCCGGCTCCGCGCCGAACGGCCGGACGTGGTCCACGTCCACAACGTCTTCCCGCTGCTGTCCCCCGCGGTGCTGGCCGCCTGCGCCGACGCCGGCGTGCCCGCCGTCGCCACGCTGCACAACTACACCCAGGTCTGCCCGCCGGGCACGCTGCAGCGGGACGGCCGGCCGTGCACCGCCTGCGTCGGGGGGTCACCGCTGCCCGCCGTCCGGCACGGCTGCTACCGGAACTCCCGGCTCGCGACGGTGCCGCTCGCGGTCAGCCTGGCCGTCAACCGGCGCCGGTGGTGGTCCGGCGTGGAGCGGTTCTTCTGCATCTCCGCGGCGCAGCGCGACGTCCTGGCGCGGGCGGGCATGCCGGCCGAACGGCTGGCGGTGAAGCACAACTTCGTGCCCGACCCGGGCGTCCGCCGGACGGGCGCCGGCGAGCACCTGCTCTACCTCGGCCGGCTCGCGGAGGCCAAGGGGGTGCGGCTGCTCATGGCCGCGTGGGACGAGGCCGCCGCGGACGGCGGGGTGGGCGTGCCGCTGGTGGTCGCCGGCGCGGGGCCGCTGGAGCGGGAGGTGACCGCCTGGGCGGCGGGCCGGGACGACGTGCGGTACGTCGGCCTGTACGACCAGGACCAGTGCCGGCAGGCCGTCGCGCGGGCGGTCGCCGTGGTGGCGCCCTCGACGTGGCTGGAGGCGTTCGGCCTGGTGGTCGTGGAGGCGATGGCGGCCGGGGTCCCGGCCGTCGCCGCCGGTCACGGCGCCTTCGTCGAACTCGTCGAGGACGGGGTGACCGGGCTGCTGCACCGGCCGGGCGACGCGGCCTCGCTCGCGTCCTGCCTCCGCCGGATCACGGCCGGGCCGGAGCACAACCGGGAGATGGGCCTGGCGGCCCGGCGCCGTTACGAGCAGGGGTTCAGCCCGGCGGTCGGGCTGGAGCACCTGCTGGAGGGATACCGCACCGCGATCGCGGGTCGGTCCGGCGGCGCGGAGGGCGCGCCGCCGACAGGGAACGGAAACGCTGGCCCGCGGCGGGGCACCCGCGCGGGCA
This sequence comes from Kitasatospora sp. NPDC047058, assembly GCF_040643935.1. NCBI lineage: Bacteria > Bacillati > Actinomycetota > Actinomycetes > Kitasatosporales > Streptomycetaceae > Kitasatospora > Kitasatospora sp. NPDC047058. Next base: position 5,994 of record NZ_JBEYVJ010000116.1, read on the forward strand.
GGAATGGGGGCAGTTGATGACACGATGCCGACTCTGTGGCTCGGCGGCGATGGGGAGCGTCGTCGACCTGGGGGCGACCCCGCCGTGCGAGAGCTTCCTCGCCGCCGACGAACTGGACCGGCCGGAGCCGGCGTACCCGCTGCACCTGCGGGTCTGCACCGACTGCTGGCTCGCGCAGATCCCGCCGCTGATCACGCCGGAGGAGACGTTCACGCAGTACGCCTACTTCTCCTCCTACTCGACCTCCTGGGTGGAGCACGCCCGCACGTTCGTCACCGACGCCGTGCAGCGGCTGGGTCTCGGCCCCGACGCCTTCGTGGTCGAGGTCGCGAGCAACGACGGGTACCTGCTGAAGCACGTGGTGGACCGCGGGATCCGCTGCCTCGGCATCGAGCCCTCGGTGAACGTCGGCGCCGCGGCGCGCGACGCGGGCGTGCCCACGGTCACGGAGTTCCTGTCCCCCGACACCGGCGCGGCCGTCCGCGCCGAGCACGGCCCGGCGGACCTGGTCGTGGCCAACAACGTGTACGCGCACATCCCCGACGTGGTCGGCTTCACCCGGGGGCTGCGCGCCCTGGTCGCCGACGACGGCTGGGTCTCCGTCGAGGTGCAGCACCTGCTGACCCTGATCGAGGAGAACCAGTACGACACCATCTACCACGAGCACTTCCAGTACTACACGGTCGCGTCCGCGACCCGGGCGCTGGCGAGCGGCGGGCTCACGCTCGTGGACGTCGAGCTGCTGCCCACGCACGGCGGCTCCATCCGGCTGTGGGCGCGGCCGGCCGAGGTGGCCGGGCCGCCGACCCAGCGGGTGGCCGACGTGCTGGACCGGGAGAAGGCGGCCGGGCTGCAGGAGCTGTCCGGGTACACCGAGTTCTCCGCCCGGGTTGCCAAGGTGCGCCGGGACCTCCTGCGGTTCCTCGTCGACGCGGCCGAACGCGGCGAGACGGTCGTCGGCTACGGCGCCCCGGGCAAGGGCAACACCCTGCTCAACCACTGCGGCATCCGGCCCGACCTGCTCCCGTACACGGTCGACCGCAACCCCTACAAGCACGGCCGGTTCACCCCGGGCACCCGCATCCCGATCCTGCCGCCGGAGCGGATCGCCACGGACCGGCCGGACTACGTCCTCGTCCTCCCGTGGAACCTGCGGGACGAGCTGGTCGAGCAGCTGTCCTTCGTGCACGAGTGGGGCGGCCGGCTGGTCTTCCCCATCCCGGAACTCAGCATTGTCGAGGTCAAGCGATGAAGGTCGTCCTGTTCTGCGGCGGTTACGGGCTGCGCATGCGCAGGGGCGCCGACGACGACGTGCCCAAGCCGATGGCGATGGTCGGCCCGCGGCCGCTGATCTGGCACGTGATGCGCTACTACGCGCACTTCGGGCACACCGAGTTCATCCTCTGCCTCGGGTACGGGGCGCGCCACATCAAGGACTTCTTCCTCAACTACGAGGAGACGACGTCCAACGACTTCGTGCTGCGGGGCGGGCGGACCGAGCTGCTGTCCACCGACATCTCCTCCTGGACGATCACCTTCGTGCAGACCGGCATCGAGTCCCCGATCGGGGAGCGGCTGCGCCGGGTGCGGCACCACCTGGACGGCGACGAGATGTTCCTCGCCAACTACGCCGACGTGCTCACCGACGCCCCGCTGCCGGAGATGATCGACCGCTTCTCGCAGCGCGACGCGGGTGCGTCGATGATGGTGGTCCCGCCGCAGTCCTCCTTCCACTGCGTGGAGTTGGGCGAGGACGGCCTGGTGGGGGGCATCACCGCGGTGAGCGACATGCCGCTGTGGGAGAACGGCGGCTACTTCGTGCTCCGCCAGGAGGTCTTCGACCACATCCCGGAGAACGGGGACCTCGTCGCCGACGGGTGCGCCGGGCTCGCCAAGCGCGGCCGGCTGGTGGCGCACCAGCACCGCGGCTTCTGGAAGCCGACCGACACCGTGAAGGAGCGGGCCGCGCTCGACGCCGCCTACGCGCACGGCGACCGCCCGTGGGCCGTGTGGGAGCGGGACGGAGCCGGGGTGAGGACCGCGTGATCCGGCTCGGGACCGGCCCCCTGGAACGGATCGTCGCGGTGGGGGCGCACTGCGACGACATCGCCATCGGCGCCGGCGGCACGCTGCTGACGGTCTGCCGGGCGCGGCCGGGCGTCCGCGTCGACGCGCTGGTGCTCTCCGGCGGCGGCAGCGAGCGGGAGCAGGAGGAGCAGGCCGCGCTCGCCGCCTTCTGCCCGGGCGCCGACCTGCGCCTGACCGTGCTCAAGCTGCCGGACGGCCGGCTGCCCGCGCACTGGGAGGAGGCCAAGGCCGCCGTCGAGGAGCTGCGCGGGCGGACCGAGCCCGACCTGATCCTCGCACCGCGCACCGAGGACGCGCACCAGGACCACCGCGGCCTGGCGCAGCTGGTGACCACCGCGTTCCGCGACCACCTGGTGCTCGGCTACGAGATCGTCAAGTGGGACGGCGATCTCGGCCGCCCGGCGGCCTACCAGCCGCTGTCCGCGGAGACCGCCGAGCAGAAGGTGCACCTGCTGCAGGAGCACTACCCCTCGCAGCGGCACCGGCCCTGGTACGACCGGGAGGCCTTCCTCGGGCTGGCGCGGATCCGCGGCATCGAGTGCCACGCCCGCTACGCCGAGGCGTTCGCCGTCACCAAACTGACCCTCGATCTGGAGAACTGACCCATGCGCGTACTGCTGACCGGGCACCAGGGCTACCTGGGCACCGTGATGGCCCCGGTCCTCGCGGCCGCCGGGCACGACGTCGTCGGGCTGGACGCCGGCCTCTTCGCGGACTGCGTCCTCGGCCCGGCGCCCGCGGACCCGCCGGGACGGCGGGTGGACCTGCGCGACGTCACCGCCGACGACGTGGCCGGGGTGGACGCCGTGATCCACCTGGCCGCGCTCTCCAACGACCCGCTGGGCTCGCTGGCGCCGGACCTCACCTACGACATCAACCACCACGCCTCCGTCCGGCTGGCCCGGCTGGCCCGCGACGCCGGGGTGCGGCGCTTCCTGTACGCGTCCACCTGCTCGGTCTACGGCGCCGCCGGCGGCGACGACCTGGTGGCCGAGGACGCCCCGCTGCGCCCGGTGACGCCGTACGCGGAGTCCAAGGTGCGGGTGGAGGACGACCTGCACGACCTGGCGGACGGCGACTTCAGCCCGGTGTACATGCGCAACGCCACCGCCTTCGGCTACTCGCCCCGGCTGCGCGCCGACATCGTGCTGAACAACCTGGTGGGCCACGCGCTGCTGTCCGGCGAGGTGCTGGTGCTCTCCGACGGCACGCCCTGGCGCCCGCTGGTGCACGCCGCCGACATCGCGGAGGCCTTCGCGGCCGCGCTGACCGCGCCGCGGGAGGCGGTGCACGACCGGGCCTTCAACATCGGCAGCGAGACCAACAACGTCACCGTCGCCGAGATCGCCGGGCAGGTCGCCGAGGCCGTCGAGGGCGCGAAGGTCCGGATCACCGGCGAGGCCGGCGCCGACCCGCGGTCGTACCGGGTGGACTTCTCCCGGTTCCGCGCCGCGGTGCCCGGCTTCGACTGCACCTGGACGGTGGAGCGGGGCGCGCACGAACTCGCCGACGCCTACCGGAAGCACGGGCTGACCCGGGAGGACTTCGAGCAGCGCTTCACCCGGCTGGCCGTGCTGCGCGCGGCGTCCGGGGCCGGCACCGTCGACGGCACCCTGCGGTGGCGCCGGTGACGGCGCCCGGCGCGGAGATGCACGCGCTGGTGGAGCGGCTGTACCCGCTGTGCCGGAGCATCACCGGCGACGGGGTGCGCGCCACCCTGGAGATCGTCGGCGAGTACCTCCCGCTCCAGGTGCACGAGGTGCCGACCGGCACCCCGGTGCTCGACTGGACGGTGCCGCAGGAGTGGAACATCAGGGACGCGTACGTCGCCGACGCCGCCGGCCGCCGGGTCGTCGACTTCCACGCGTCCAGCCTGCACGTGCTCGGATACAGCGTGCCGGTGGCGGCGACCATGCCGCTGTCCGAGCTCCGCCCGCACCTGCACACCCTGCCGGACCACCCGTCCTGGGTGCCGTACCGCACCAGCTACTACACGCCGGAGTGGGGGTTCTGCCTGGCCCAGGAGACCCTGGACGCGCTGCCGGACGGCGAGTACGAGGTGCGCATCGACTCCACGCTCGCCGACGGCCACCTCACCTACGCCGAGCACGTCGTCCCCGGGCAGGTCGCCGACGAGGTGATCGTCTCCTGCCACGTCTGCCACCCGTCGCTGGCCAACGACAACCTGGCCGGCATCGCGGTGGCGACGTTCCTGGCCCGGGCGCTGGCGGCGGAACGGCCCTGGTACACCTACCGGTTCCTGTTCGCGCCCGGCACCATCGGGGCGATCACCTGGCTGGCCCGCAACGCGGAGCGGGTGGAGCGGGTCAGGCACGGGCTGGTGCTGGCCTGCGCCGGTGACCGGGGGCAGCTGACGTACAAGCAGAGCAGGCGCGGCGACGCGGAGATCGACCGGGTGGTGCAGCACGTGCTGGACGCCTCCGGACGCCCGCACCGCGTGACCGCGTTCACCCCGTACGGCTACGACGAGCGGCAGTTCTGCTCGCCCGGGTTCGACCTCGGCGTGGGCTCGCTCAGCCGGACCCCGTACGCCGGCTACCCCGAGTACCACACCTCGGCGGACAACCCGGACTTCGTCTCCCCGGAGGCGATGGCCGACACGCTCGCCGTCTGCCGCGAGGCGTTCGGCGTGCTGGACCGCAACCGGCGGTACGTCAACCTCAGCCCGTACGGCGAGCCCCAGCTGGGCCGGCGCGGGCTGTACGACTCGCTCGGCGGCCGCAGCGACGCGAAGCAGGCCCAGCTGGCCATGCTCTGGGTGCTCAGCCTCTCGGACGGCGGGCCCAGCCTGCTCGACGTCGCGGAGCGGTCCGGGCTGCCGTTCGACACCGTCGCCGCCGCGGCCGACGCCCTGTGCGAAGCCGGGCTGATCACCGAGCCGAAGGGCGCGCCGGTGCCGGAAGCGACGAGCGAGGAAGCGACGAGCGAGGAAGCGACCGCATGACGCCGGTGACCACCGAGGGGGCGGCCGCGACGGCACCGGCCGGGTCCGCCAAGCGGGCCCTCCTCGGCCGGCTGTCCTGGGGACTGGCCGACCAGGCGGCCTCCAGCATGTCCAACTTCGTGGTGGGCATCTACGTGGCCCGCTCGCTGGGGGTGACCGCGTTCGGCGTGTTCAGCCTCGCCTGGGTGACCTACGGCGTGGTGCTGAACGTCTCCCGCGGGCTGGCCACCGACCCGCTCGTGGTGCGCTTCAGCGGCGTGCCGGAGGCGTCCTGGCGCGGGGCGGTGGCCCGGTCGTCGGGCACCGCCCTCGGCGTCGGTGCCGCCCTCGGCGCGGTGTGCCTGCTGGTCGGGCTCGGTCTCGGCGGCCGCGTGGGGGCCGCGTTCGCCTGCCTCGGCGTCGTGCTGCCGGGGCTGCTGCTGCAGGACGCCTGGCGGTTCTCCTTCTTCGCCGCCGGCACCGGCCGGAAGGCGTTCGTCAACGACCTGGTCTGGGGCGTCGCGCTCGTCCCGGCGATGGTCGTCGCGGCCCGCGTGGGCAGCGTGGCCGCCTTCGTGCTCGCGTGGGGTGCGTCCGCCGCGGTGGCCGCCGCGTACGGCTGCGTCCAGTCCGGCATCCGGCCGAGGCCGGCCGGGGCGCGCGGGTGGCTCCGCGAGCAGCGCGACCTCGGCTACCGCTACCTGGTGGAGAACGTCAGCCTCAGCGGCGCGAGCCAGCTGCGGGCGTACGGCCTCGGCGCGATCGCCGGGGTCGGCGCGGTGGGTGCGGTGCGGGGCGCCGAGCTGCTGCTCGGCCCGTTCCTCGCCGTGCTGATGGGCCTGTCGCTGGTCACCGTCCCGGAGGCGGCGCGGGTGCTGCGGCAGGCCCCGCACCGGCTGGGCGCGTTCTGCCTCCTGCTGGGCGGCGGGCAGGCCGGCGCCGCGCTGCTCTGGGGCGCGGCACTGCTGCCGGTGCCGGACCGGCTCGGTGAGCTGGTGCTCGGCAGCGTCTGGCCCTCCGCCGCACAGCTCATCGTGCCGCTCACCCTCGGCGTCGCGGGCGCCGGCCTCGGCACCGGCGCCGCGGCCGGGCTCCGCGCGCTCGGCGCGGCGCGGCGCAGCCTGCGCTGCCAGCTGTTCGCCTCCGCCGGCTACGTCGGCGGCGGCCTCGGCGGCGCCGTCCTGGCCGGCACGGCCGGCTCGGCCTGGGGCGTCGCCGCCGCGACCGTCAGCAGCTCGGCCGTGTGGTGGCTGCAGCTGCGGTCCGCCCTGCGCGAGAACGGCCGGAACCCCATCCCCGAAGAGAGGACCACATGACCGCCCGACCCAGGCTGAGCATCGGCTTGCCCGTGTACAACGGCGAGGAGTACCTGGCCGAGTCCTTCGACGCCCTGCTCGGCCAGACCTACGAGGACTTCGAGCTGGTCGTCTCCGACAACGCCTCGGCCGACGGGACCGAGGAGATCTGCCGCGCGTACGCCGCGAAGGACGCGCGGGTCCGGTACCTGCGGCTGCCCCGGAACATCGGCGCCACGCCGAACCACAACCGGGTGTTCGTCGAGTCCCGCGGCGAGCTCTTCAAGTGGGCCTCGCACGACGACCTGTACGGCCGCGACCTGCTGCGGCGCTGCGTGGAGGCGCTGGACGAGCGGCCGGACGTGATCCTCGCGCACACCGGCCAGGCCGTCATCGACGGCGACGGCCAGGTGAAGGTCCCCTACGAGTACGGCATCGCCACCGACTCCCCGCGCGCGCCGGAGCGCTTCCGCAGCCTGCTGTTCGAGCCCGGCGGCGACGACTTCTACGGCGTCCTGCGGGCCGACGTGCTGCGCCGGGTGAAGCCGCTCGACAGCTACCACCACGCGGACCGGACGTTCGTCGCCGAGATCGCCCTGCACGGGCCCTTCCACCAGGTGCCCGAGCTGCTGTACTTCCGCCGCGACCACCCCACCCGCGCCGAGCGGGCGAACCCCTCCAAGCGCTCCCGGTGCGTCAACCTGGACCCGCGCCGGGCGGGCCCGCTGCACCCGACGCCTCGGCTGCTCGCCGAGTACGTCCACGGCTTCGTCTCGGCGATCCGGCGGGCGCCGCTGTCCGCGGCCGACCGGAGTGCGTGCTACCGCCACCTGGTCGCGTGGGCGGCCAGCCGGGTCCGGCCGGGCGCCGGCGAGCGGGTCGAGGACCGCGCCCCGGTCGACCCGGCCCTGCTCGACGTCTCCGTCGACGCCCTCGTCGCCGGCCGCGAGGGGAGGCGGGCATGACGCCGGTGAACCGCCCTCCGGTGCGGGTGGGGGTGTTCGGCCTGCTCGGCTCCGGCAACCTCGGCAACGACGGGTCGCTCGAAGCCGTGCTCGGCCATCTGCGCACCGCACACCCGGAGGCGGTCGTGGACGCGCTGTGCGGCGGACCGGAGGCCGTCACGGCCCGGTTCGGGATCCCCGCGACGCGGCTGCACTGGTACCGCGGGGAGTACCGGACCGCGTCGCGGACGGGCGCGGTCGCGGCGAAGGCCGTGGGCAAGCTCCTCGACCCCTTCCGCACGGCCGCCTGGGTGCGCCGGCACGACGTGGTGATCGTGCCGGGCATGGGCGTCCTGGAGGCCACGCTGCCGCTGCGGCCGTGGGGCTTCCCGTACGCGCTGTTCCTGCTCTGCGCGAGCGGCCGGCTGTCCGGCACCCCGGTCGCGCTGGTCAGCGTCGGCGCCGCCGGGATCCGCCGGCGCTCGACCCGGACCCTGGTGCGCTGGTCGGCGCGGCTGGCCGCGTACCGCTCGTACCGGGACGCCCCGTCCCGCGACGCGATGCGGGCGATGGGCGTGGACACCTCCCGCGACGAGGTCTACCCGGACCTCGCGTTCTCCCTGCCGTCCCCGCCGGCGGGCGAGCCCCTGGGCCCGGCGGGCCGGGCGGGCCCGCCGACGGGGACGGTCTGCGTCGGCGTCATGGCCTTCCACGGCAGCAACGACGACCGCGCCCGGGCCGGGGAGATCCACCGGCGCTACCTCGACGGGACGATCCGCTTCGTCCGCACGCTGGTCGGGGAGGGCAGGACGGTCCGGCTGCTCACCGGCGACGGGGTCGACGCGCCGGTGGTCGCCGCGATCCTCGACGCCGTGGAGTCGCCGCTGGTCACCGCCGCCGAGGTGACCTCGCTGGCCGACCTCATGAAGGAGACGGCGGCGGCCGACACGGTGGTGGCGACCCGGTACCACAACCTGATCTGCGCGCTGAAGGCCGGCACGCCGACGCTCGCGCTCACCTATGCGACCAAGAGCGAGGCGCTCATGGACCGGATGGGGCTGGGCGCGTACTGCCATTCGGCGCGCGAGGTGGACGCCGACCGGCTGCTCGAACAGTTCCGGGCGCTGGAGCAGCACGCGGCGGAGCTGCGCGGGACCCTCGCCGAGCGGAACCTGGTCGCCGCCCGGCAGGTCGGACAGCAGTTCACCGCCCTGACCGCGGCCCTCTTCCCGGCGGCCGCCCCCGACCGGGCCCACGACCAGGCCCCGATCCACGCCCAAACCCAAGCCCACGCCCACGACCTGCGGGAGGCTCAGTGAAAGCGACCGAAGTCCCGGCGATCGCCGGCGCATACCTGTTCGAGCCGACGCCCTACGCCGACGAGCGCGGCTTCTTCTGCCGCACCTTCGACGCCGACGTGGTCCGCTCGGTCGGCCTCGACCCGGACGCCTTCGTCCAGGACAGCGTGTCCCGCTCGGTCGGCGGCGTGCTGCGCGGCCTGCACCTGCGCTCCGGCGCCGGCGAGGCCAAGCTGGTGCGGTGCTCGTCCGGCCGGGTCTTCGACGTCGTCGTGGACCTGCGGCCCGGCTCGCCAACCTACCGCAACCGGGCCTTCTTCGAGCTGTCCGGCGAGACGCAGGCGACCCTGTACGTCCCGGCCGGCTGCGCGCACGGTTTCCAGGCGCTGACCGAGACCGCCGACGTCTCGTACCGGATCGACCGCCCGCACGACCCGGCCGAGGACGTGACGATCGCCTTCGACGACCCGGAGCTCGCCATCCCCTGGCCGCTGCCGGTCACCTCGGTGTCCCGGCGGGACCGGGAGGCTCCGAAGCTCGCCGAGGTCCTGCGGCGACAGGGGAGGTGAGCAGGCGTGGACCCCGACGACTTCCTCCTGCCCCGGTCGCGGACGGCGAACGAGCGGCTGCACGCCATGATCCCCGGGGGCGCGCACACGTACGCCAAGGGCGACGACCAGTACCCCGAGCACCTGGCCCCGGTCATCAGCCACGGCCACGGCGCCCACGTGTGGGACGTCGACGGCAACCGCTACGTCGAGTACGGCTCCGGCCTGCGGTCGGTCAGCCTCGGCCACGCCCACCCCCGCGTGCTGGAGGCGGTGCGGCGGCAACTCGACCGCGGCAGCAACTTCGTCCGGCCGTCGATCGTGGAGGCCGAGGCCGCCGAGTGCTTCCTGGCCACCGTGCCGACCGCCGAGATGGTGAAGTTCGCGAAGAACGGCTCCGACGTCACCACCGCCGCGGTGCGGCTCGCCCGCGCCGTCACCGGGCGCCCGCGGGTGGCCATCTGCAGCGACCACCCGTTCTTCTCGGTCGACGACTGGTTCATCGGCACCACGCCGATGTCCGCCGGTGTCCCGGCCGCCGTCACCGAGCTCACCGTGGCGTTCCCCTACGGGGACCTGGCCGCCACGGAGGAACTGCTCACCCGGTACCGGGACGAGGTCGCCTGCCTGGTCCTCGAACCGGCCGGCGCCGCCGAGCCGCCGCCCGGGTACCTGGCCGGGCTGCGCGGGCTGGCCGACCGGCACGGCTGCGTGCTGGTCTTCGACGAGATGATCACTGGCTTCCGCTGGTCCGAGGCGGGTGCCCAGGGCCTGTACGGCGTCCTCCCCGACCTCTCCACCTTCGGCAAGGCGCTGGGCAACGGGTTCGCCGTCTCCGCGCTGGCGGGGCGCCGCGACCTGATGGAGCACGGCGGGCTCCGCCACTCCGGCGACCGGGTGTTCCTGCTGTCCACCACGCACGGCGCGGAGACGCACTCGCTGGCCGCCGCGATGGCGGTGCAGACCACCTACGCCGAGGAGGGCGTCACCGCACGGCTGCACGCCCTCGGCGAGCGGCTGGCCGCCGGTGTCCGGGACGCCGCGGCCGGCGCGGGCGTCGGCGACCACGTCGTCGTCCGGGGCCGGGCCAGCAACCTGGTCTTCGCCACCCTCGACGAGAACCGGCAGCCGTCGCAGCAGTACCGCACCCTGTTCCTGCGCCGGCTCCTCGCGGGCGGGGTGCTGGCCCCGTCGTTCGTGGTGAGCAGCGCGCTCGGCGAGGCCGACATCGACCACACCGTCGAGGTGGTCGCCCGGGCCTGTGCGGTGTACCGGAAGGCCCTGGACGCCGCGGACCCCACCCCCTGGCTGGGCGGGCGGCCGGTGAAGCCCGTCTTCCGCCGCTTCGCCTGAGCTATCTCTTCTCCGCTACCCGATCGACCGCCCAGGCAGTCACCGGTACCACCGCCAACGCGGTGCACCAGCCGCCCAGCGTGTCGGTCGGGTAGTGCGCGCTCAGCGTCACCTGCACCCAGCCCATCACGGCGCCCCCGACCGCCGCACCAAACAGCCCGCCACCGCAGCCGCAACCAGCAGCGTGGCGCCCGGGGCTCCCCAATCCCGGTCGTGAGTAGCAGCGGTACAGCGGTTAGCGCTAAGGGATGATCTTCGCTTCCGGGGACGGCCCGGCCGGAACAGGCGCACGCTGGAGGTGTGGCTGAGGACCGGAACGCCGAGCTTGCCGCCCTCGCCCACCAGGCCGTGGGCGCCGCGGGCGGCCTGCGGCTGCTGGTCGAGCGGATGGGCGATCTCGGCTGGCGAATGCAGGACAACAGCGACGAGGACCTGCTGAACGTCGCCTCCGCGCTGCGCGGCACCGCGATCCTGATCGCCCTCGACACCGGGGACATGAACCTGCACGAGGAGCTCACCGGGCGCCGGGTGCACGAGGTCCGCGATGCCGCCGAGTGGTTCCGGGAGCACGGCGAAGGCGACGACCGGTCGTTACCCGGCCGACCCGGGCCGGTTTTCCCGGCCGCCGGGGATGACCCGCAGGACGGGGCCGGCGGAAGCGAACTCGCCGAGGTCGAGGGCGGCGTCGCGCCAGTTGGCGATCAGCTGCAGCAGCCGGGCGGTGTCGTCGGGGAACGGCGGCGGCTCCGTGCCGGGGACGACGGGCTGCAGGATCGCAGCGGCGAGCCGGACGGCGTGCAGGGCGGTGGTCGCGCGCGGGTCGATGCCGCCGGCGTGGCCGACGTGCCGCAGGGCGTCGAGGCGCTTCTCCAGCTCCAGCAGCATGTCGTAGACGGGAACGTACGCCGGGTTACTCCACTCCCCGCTCACCGCGCCTTCTCCCGGCCGGCCGGGTCGGTGTCCTCGACGTCGGCTTCGATCGGCTCCGGGTTGTCGGCCCAGGTACCGAACGGGCCGGACCGCCCGGGTTCCTCGGCTCCGAGCAGCAGCGCGCCGCCCTTCATCCGGTGCGGGCTGGGATCACCGGGAGACCTCCTCGCGGTCGGCGGCGGTGAGTTCGGCGCGCTGGGCGACCAGGCGCTCGCGCAGCTGAAGGTGAGAGATGCTCTGCGAACGGAGACCCGGGCAAACCGGACACGATCCGGGGGTCTCGCAGAACTCTCACAACTGACCGTTTTTGAGACCGGCGCAGACTCGGTAGAGCTTGAGATCACAGGCCCGCGAGCGGCCGGTCGATCAGCGGGGCAGGATGCGCATTACTGCCTCGCGTTCGCCGCTGAGCCGCAGGCCTTGCTGTACTGCGGCGCTCAGATCGAGGTCGCCGAGCAGAGTCGCAGCCAGCAGGTGCGGCGGTCCGGTCAGTGACGCGGTGGGGTGGTCGACCCGGCCGGCGTGTGTGTGCACCGAACCGTCCTTGACTTCGATGACCAGGTCCTCGCTGCCGTCGGCGTGCAGTTGCAGGGCGATTGCCGGCTGGTCGGGGCGGTGGTCGGTCAGTGCCCGGGCGGGCATGTCCAGCCAGTGGGTGCGGAAGGTGTCGTTGCCGCCCGGCTCACGCAACAGCGGCACGCCCCACCGGCTCAGCTCCTGCAGCACCGGCTCCAGCGCGCGACCACGCTCGGTGAGGGAGAACAGGGTGGTGGCCACCGGCGGCGGGGCGGCCTCGCGGTGGATCAGGCCGGCTTCCTCGAGTTCGCGGAGCCGGTCGACCAGCAGGTTGCTGGCGATCCCGGGCAGCCCGTTGCGCAGGTCGGTGTGCCGGCACGGACCCAGGGCGAGCAGTTCACGGACGATCAGCAGGGTCCATCGGTCGCCGATGGTGTCCAGTGCTTTCGCGATGCCGCAGTACTGCCCGTAGGTGCGCATGCCACCACCCTACATCGTGGTGTTGAGATTCAAAACTCTCTTGTTGACTTTCTCAACAACGTCGGTCTAGCGTCGCTGCCCATGACCTCCACCCTTTCCGTGCGTCGGCTGGCCTGGGCCGGCGTCGAGATCCGTCTCGACGACACCCGCCTGCTGATCGACCCGCTCGAGAACGTCGCTCCGCTGGCGCCGGTGATGGGGCCGCCGCACCGGCCGGTCGACCCGGTCGATACCCCGCCCGGCACCCACGCCCTCATCACCCACCTGCACCCCGACCACTACGACCACGACCTGATCGCCCGGATCGCGGCCACCGGCACGATCGGCTGCCACACCCCGAGCGCGGCGGCGCTGCACGAGGTGGGCATCACCCCCGTCGCCCAGGACCTGGGCCAGTCACGCCGCATCGGAGAGCTGACCGTCACCCCGGTGACCTCGCTGGACTGGCGCGGCAACGACTGTGACCAGGTCGCCTGGGTTGTCGAAGGCGCCGGCCGGCGGGTCATCCACTGCGGCGACACCCAGTGGCACGGCAGTTGGTGGCAGATCGCCCGCGACCACGGCCCGTTCGACGTCGCGTTCGTCCCGGTCAACGGCGTCATCGCCCACTTCGAGGGCTACGCGGCCAACGTCCCGGCGACCATGACCCCCGAGCAGGGCGTCGAGGCCGCCGTCGCACTCGGCGCCGGCACCGTCTGCGCCATGCACTACGGCCTGTTCCACAACCCGCCGTTCTACACCGAACAACCCGACATCGAGCAGCGCTTCCAGCACGCCGCCGACGAGCGCGGCATCACCGCGGCCATCATCGCCGACGGCCAGCCCGTCCTCTGACCATCAGAAACAAGGAGCAACACATGAAGATCGTCCTGTTCGGTGCCAGCGGCAACATCGGCCGGCCCGCCACCGAGGAACTACTGCGTCGCGGCCACACCGTCACCGCGGTCACCCGAGCCGGCCACATCGACGGACTCAAGCACAAGGCCCTGACCGTGACCACCGGTGACGTCACAGACGCCGCCGCGGTCGCCGGCCTCGCCGCCTCCCACGACGCCGTACTGTCGGCCGTCGGCCCCCGGATCGGCCAGGAGAACGACCGCGCCACGATCCTCGGTGCCGCCCGTGCGCTGATCGACGGACTCCGCCGAGCCGGTGTCACCCGCCTGGTCACCATCGGCGGTGCCGGTAGCCTACGCACGCCGACCGGCGCCCGGGTCATGGACGACCCGGACTTCCCCGCGCTGTGGAAGGCCAACGCCGAAGCCCAGTCCGAAGCGCTCGACCTCTACCGCGGCGTGCACGACCTCGACTGGACGTACGTGTCGCCCGCCGCAGTCATCGGAGCGGGCGAGCGGACCGGAGCCTACCGCAGCGCCGGGGACACCCTGCTCACCGACGACGACGGCAACAGCCGCATCTCGTACGCCGACTACGCGATCGCCTTGGCCGACACGATCGAGAGCGGCACCGCGATCCGCCGCCGCATCACCGTGGCGTACTGAGCCATGAGCGACGACGCCGCCGGCCGGCAAACCCGATTCATCGTCCTGCTCGCAGCGCTCGTGGCCCTGGGACCACTGTCCATCGACGGCTACCTGCCCGGACTGCCGGACCTCGCCGGCGACCTGCGCGCCAGCGCCGCGGCCACCCAGCTCACCATCACCGCCTGCCTGGCCGGGCTGGCCATCGGGCAGCTGATCGCCGGGCCGCTGAGCGACACCTACGGCCGGCGGCGTCCGTTGCTGGCGGGCCTCGCCCTCTACACGATCGCCAGCGCGCTCTGCGCGGTGGCGCCCGACGTCCGGACCTTCGTCGGCCTACGCCTGGTCCAGGGCATCGGCGGGGCGTTCGGCATCGTCATCGCCAACGCCATGGTCCGCGACCGCACCTCCGGAACCCGCACCGCACGTCTCTTCTCCGCACTGACCTTGATCACCGGCCTGGCGCCGGTGTTCGCGCCGGTCCTCGGCGGCCAGCTACTGCGCGTCACGGCCTGGCCTGGAATCTTCGTGGCCCTGGCCGTACTCGGCGCCGTGATGCTGGCGGCCTCCGCCGCAGGACTGCCGGAGACCCGGTCCTCCGCGTCACGCCAGCCGCTGCCGGCTGTCGTCGGGCAGCTGCTCAGCGACCGGGTCTTCACCGGGTACGTCCTGGCCAACGGCCTGGTTTTCGCGGCGATGTTCGCCTACATCTCCGGCTCGCCGTTCGTCCTGCAGGAAATCCACGGCCTGTCACCGCAGCAGTACAGCGCCGTGTTCGCCGTCAACGCCGCCGGACTCATTGCGGCCGCCCAGATCAGCGGCCGGCTGGTGGCCCGGGCCGGCGCCCGCGTGCTGCTGCTCGCCGGTCTGCTGGGCGCGACAGCCGGTGGCACCACGGTCCTGGGCGCCGTGCTGACACGGGCACCCCTGCCCGCGCTCCTGATCGGCCTGTTCGTCCTGGTCTCCAGCGTGGGCCTCGTCATGCCGAACGCCGCGGCCCAGGCCCTGGCCGACCACGGCGGACACGCCGGGTCGGCCGCCGCTCTGCTCGGCTTCAGCCAGTTCATGATCGGCGGGGCACTTGCTCCGCTGGCCGGCGCGGGTGGCGCCACCGACGCCTTGCCGATGGGAATCATCGTCGCCGTGCTGCCGGCGCTCGCTCTGCTCACACTCGGCGTCCTCACCCGGTCGATGCCCGGTGAGCGCACTCGCAGGCACATCGATCGCAGACGCGGCAAGGTCCACTAGCAGCTGAAGGGTCGGTGGCCCAACCGTCGCGAACCGCGCCTGCCTGGCACACCCTCCGCCAGGCCGAAGTTTGACGCGCGGTGGATAGAACACCACCGGGCGCGCTCGGCGAGGCCGACATCGACCACACCGTCGAGGTGGTCGCCCGGGCCTGTGCGGTGTACCGGAAGGCCCTGGACGCCGCGGACCCCACC
>NZ_JBEYVJ010000117.1:0-21184 GCF_040643935.1 Kitasatospora sp. NPDC047058
CCCGGTGGCCGCCCCCGCGATCGTACGGGGGCGGCCACCGGCCGTTCAGGCGGCCCCGCCGCCGTCCGCGGTGATCTCCCGGGCCGCCTCCGCGACGCGGTGGAGGAGCCACGGCCCAGGGGCCGGCGGAGGGTGAGCGACCGTCAATTGACCGCAGCGGACCGCAAGCCCTAGTTTGAACGTGTTCAATCTCTCGGAGGGGGCGCGAGCGGATGTCACACGCCATCGAGCCGGCGGTCGCCGGGCAGGCGGTGCGGGCGGAGTGGACAGCAGTCGGCGCCGGCCGACGGCGGAGGCCGCTGCCGAGGCGGTCGGCCGGGGACGGCCTGTGCTGCACGGTCGGCCACTCCTTCACCGTCACCACCCTCATCGCACTGCCGGCCGCCTACCTGGCCGTGTTCGGGCTCGCCGGGGCGTACCCGGGCGGCGACCTCGGCCTGATTTTCCTGTGCGTGGCACCGCTCCTGCTGCTCCCGTTCGCCCTCGGGGCCCGCCTCTGGGCGGCGCACGGCCGGGTCGCCCTGCGCTGGGCCGGGCGGGCCGCGGCGCGCTACGTCGCCTGGTACCTGACGCCGATCGTGCTGCTGGCCGAGCTCATCGCACTCGCCCTCGGCGGGGTCGTGCACCTCGGGGACGGCGGGGCCCTCCCCGCCGGGACGTACGGCGCGATCGCCCTCGGTGCCGTGCTGCTGGTCGGCGCCCCGGTGCTCCTCGCCCTGTTGATGGTGGCCCCCTGGGCGTCGACCGGCCGGCGCGCCCGCCTCGCGCTCGGGCTGCTCGCCAACCTCGTGCCGGCGCTGCTGCTCCTGTTCGGGGGCCTCCCCGCCGTGCTCGTCATCGCCGCGCACGTCGTCTTCGTCGGGCAGGTCGTCCCCGCCGCGACCGCCGGGCCCGTTCAGCCCACCCGGCCCGTGCCGCCCGGGCGGTGACGGCGGGCGGTGACGGCGGGCGGCTGACCAGGGAAGCTGCACGGCTGCCCGCAGGAAAGCCGGTGGACGTACCGTCACCCGCGTGTGCTGTACTACGCGTCGACCGTTCACGCCCGCAGTACCCCCCGGGAACCCGTCCTCATGCGTGCCACCTGTCCCCAGTGCGCCACCCCGGACGAGTCCGTCCCCGTGCCGCAGGCGCTGACGGACCCCGGCCGGCCGCTCGACGAGCCCCTGCGCGCGCTGCTGGCGCCGCCGCCCGAGCCGCCGCCGATCCGGATCGGCGTGAGCGGGTCGGCCGTCACGCTCTTCAGCCTGGCGGGCGGCTTCTGCCTGCTCGGGGTGCTCACGCAGCTCACCAGCCACGAGGACCTGGACGGCTTCAGCGACGCGTACCGGCTCGGCTACCGGCTGGGGCCGTACATCATTCCCGCGCTCCTGCTGGTGACCGGCCTGATCGTGCAGGTCGTGTCGCGGCGGAGCCGTACCCGGAAGGCCGACTCGCGGCGGGCGGAGCAGTGGGCGTACTGGAAGCGGTACCACCAGGTGTGGCAGGCCGGGTGGCTGTGCCGGCGATGCGGAGTCGCGTTCTTCCCCGCGGCGGCGGTCCATGCGGACCAGCCCGCCTCGCCGCCCGTGGCCGTCGACCGGTTCGCGGGGTGGGTGGCGGCCGCCGCGACGGCGGCCCCCGCGGCGGGCGGCCCGTACCTCGCCCCGGCCGGGGTGAACCGACGCGAGTGACCCCTACCCGGCCTCCCCGGCCGCGCCCTGTTGCGGCAGGTCGTCGCCGAGCAGACCGAGGTAGTGGCTGAGCCGGGTGGCCGCGTGGAGCATGGCGACGCCCCGTGCGGTGAGCCTGCGGTGCCAGTCGTCGAGGGCGCCGGACAGGGCCTCGGTGCCGCCGGCGTCGCGGATCTGCCGCACGACGTCGGCGATGTGGTCCAGCCCGTAGCCCCCGCGTCGGAGGAGGTGGGCGAGCTCGGCGTCGCGGACGTCGCCGGCGCGGAAGACGCGGTAGCCGGTGGCCCGGTCCCGCCCGGGGGTGAGGATGCCGGCGGCCTCCCAGTTGCGCACGGTCGCCGGGGTGACGCCGATCCGGCGGGCGAGTTCGCCGACGGTCCGGATCCCGCGGCCCGCCGGTGCGTCCGCCGCGGTCCCCGGCTCCGACGTCAGGTGGTCCACGGCCCTGCGGACCGCGGCGAGGGTCTCCCGGTCGCGGAGCAGCCGGCTGTGGCCGCGGTCGACGGCCGTCAGGGCGGCGTCGAGGCCGTCGCGGTGGAGCGCGTTCATGATCTCGCCACCGGTCGCATGGCCGTACGCCGCGACGAGGGCGAGGTAGGCGCTCAGCGCCGCCGCGTGCAGCTCGGTGTAGATCCGGTAGCCGCTGGGCGTGCGCCCGGCGGGCGGGAGGTACCCGTCCCGCTCGTAGTTGCGGACCGCCTGGGCCGAGATGCCGTGCCCACGCGCGAGGTCCGATGGTCGCATGGTTCTCACTGCTTTGAGACTTTACCGCGCGGCTGTGCAGGAGTAGAGGGCTCACCCCGGCCCGAAGTCTCAACCGGTCTTTCAAGGTTACGCTTGAGGTCCATGAGTCAGGACATGCGAGACTTCGTAACCCCGTCATGTGAGCTGCTGGCGGTCGGCGAGCCGACGCACCGGGAACCGGCCTTCGGGCTGGTCCGCAACGAGCTGTTCGCCCGGCTGGTGGAGACCGGCTTCCGGTCGGTCGCCCTCGAGACCGACCGCGTCGCGGCGCTCGCCGTGAACGACTTCGTCCAGGGGGGTGCGGGCACCCTCGACGCGGTGATGCGCCACGGCTTCTCCCACGACTTCGGCGAGCTCGACGCCAACCGGCGCCTGGTCGCCTGGATGCGCGCGTACAACCGGAACCGGCCGCCGGAGGACTGGCTGGCCTTCCACGGCTTCGACACCCCGACCGAGAACTACAGCGCACCCAGCCCGCGCCGCTACCTGGAACACGCCCGCGACTACCTCAACACCGCCCGGGGGCTCGCGCTGGCCCTCGACATCGCGCGTCTCGCCGGGGACGACGAACGCTGGAGCCGCGCCGAGGCCGTCCTCGACCCGGCCGAGTCGCCCGGTGCCACGCCCGAGGCCGAGCGGCTGCGGTCGGTCGCCGGCGACCTGCTCACCGCGCTCCACACGCACCGGGCGGAGCTGACCGCCGCCACCTCGGACGCCGCGTGGCAGCGGGCCGCGACGCACCTCACCGCCGGCCTCGGCCTGCTCCGCTACCACCGGCAGGCGGCACGGCCCCTCGCCCCGGGTCCGCGGCTGTCCCGCCTGCTCGCCACCCGTGACGGGCTCATGGCCGCGAACCTCCTCGACATCCGGTCCGTCGAGGCCCGGCGGGGACCGACCCTCGTACACGCCCACAACAGCCACCTGCAGCCCCACCAGAGCACCTGGAGCATGGGCGGACTCGACTGCGTCTGGACCGGCGCCGGCGCCGTCGTCGGCTCCCTCCTGGGCGACCGCTACGCCTTCGTGGCCGGCAGCCTGGGCCGCAGCGAGGCGCTCGGCCTCGGCGAGCCCGAGCCGGACAGCTACGAGGGCGTCCTCCAACTCCGCTGCGCCGCCTGGGGCCTGACCGCGTCCACCACGATCGGACCAGCCCGCGCCCGCACCGGCACCACTCCGGAGCTGGGCTACTTCCCGCTCGACCGCCGGATCGTCGAAGCGGCCGACGCGGTCCTGCACATCGGCGACGGCGCAGCCGTGGCCGCGGCCTCACCGGACCACCCGCGGTAGGACGTCGGACTCCCGCCCGCCCCCTCGCCGTCCTGCCCGGGACCCCGCCACCGCACCCGCCGACTGCGTCTATGCTCATCGATCGTGTCCGTTCGATCACGGCGGGCACGCAGCCTTACGGGGGGAGACCGGGAGATGGCGGACACACCGGACGGGTGCACGGGGCGGGCGGGATGAGCAAGGTCAAGGACCTGAGACCGAAGGAGCAGTTCATCCAGAGCCGGATGAACTCCGGACACCTCACCGGCGACTCGAACCTCAACCAGGTCTACGGCGTGGAGCTGCCGAAATGACGACCATCCGTCCGGACGCCGAGTTGATGACCGGCTACGACGTCGAGGCCGCCCTCACCCGCGGGCTGCTGATCGACGGCACCCCGCGCCGCGTGCTCTTCGGCGATGCCGCGATCGCCGCCTCCTACCGGGCCGAGGCCCTGGGCATCGGCCCCTACCCGCTCGGCTTCCTGGGCCGGTACGTCCGGGCCGGCGGCTTCGCGGCCGCGCTCGCCCTGCCCGAACCGGTGATCGGCCGGGAGGCGGGCGAGTTGGTCCGCGGGTGGCTGCGCGCGGCCGCCGCCACCGGGGCGGGCGTCCAGCGCGAGGCCCTGTTCGCCCGGTGGCTGGCCTCGGTCGCGCTGCTCATCACCCTGCGCCGCCGGGTCCGGGAGGGCGGGAACTGATGCGTCGTACCTTCGCCGTCGTGACGGCGGCCCTGCTGGCCGCCGCTCCGCTGCTCGCCGGCTGCAGTGCCGGGCCCGCAACGCCCGCCACCCCGCCCACCACCCGGCCGGAGACGGAGGTGGCCCTCCCCGCCCTCGCGGAGGCGGGCAAGGCCACCTCCCCGTATCCCACCAGCACCGTGACCCTGGCCGTCGGACAGCGGTTCGGCGTCAGGGGGGTGGACAGCATGACGGCCTGGACCTGGGACCTCACCTCGGCCGGCGACGCCGCCGTGCTGCAGCACGGCCCGGACGTCGTCATCGACCCCTGCGGCGGCAGCACCGGCTGCTCCCCGGGGATCGACCAGACCTTCACCGCCCTCACCCCCGGCACCACCATGCTGACCTGGGAGTTCCACGACCGGGGCACATGCCGGCCGGGAGCGGCGAGTCCCGCCCCCGGTTGCGGCGGCGTCACCAAGAGCATCCAGGTCACCGTCCGCTGACCCGGCCCCGGGCCGACGCGAAATCCAATTGCCCGGCCGTGCCCCGGGCCCGAACCTGGAGCCATGCTGGGATTCGTCAGAACCGACAACGAAGCCCTCGTCTCGTACTTGGGCGACCCGCAACGCACCGTCGCGGCCTACCGGGAGCTGCTGCGGCGCAAAGAAGACGCGCTCGGTGCCATCCGCGCCGGGCTGTCCCACGAGGACGCGGCCGTCCGCGAGGGCTGCTGCCGGCTGCTCGACCACCTCGTCGACTCCGGCTCCATGGGCCGACTCATCGCCATGGCCGACGATCCCGACGCCCGGGTCAGGATCGCCGCGTTCCACGCGCTGGCCTGCGACCGGTGCAAGGGGGACACCTGCGCGCCGGGCGCGGACCGGGTGCTCGACCCCGCGCTGCACCACCTGGCCTCCGACCCCGACGCGCGGGTCCGTGCGATGGCCGCCGAGCTCGTCGGCAAGTTCGTCCACACGGACGACCGTGCCCTCGCCGCCCTCCAGGCGTCCCACGCCCGGGACCCCAGCCCGGCCGTCCGGAAGAAGGCGGGCTGGTTCACGCCCGGAGGCGCCATCTACCAACGGACTCTGCCGCCCGCCCCGAGGTAGCGGCTGAGGGCCCGTCATGCCCTCAGCCCGGCGGTTCCACCGTGGCGGGCCGAGGGCGTACCCCCGGAGTCCTAGGTCCCGCGGCCCACACCGGCCCCGGCAAAAGCCGGGCGCCAACTGAGCGGCCCAGGCCGTACGGTGATCTTATGACCATTGACCTCGAGAAGTACTTCGCCCGCATCGGATGGGACGGCGACCGTACGCCCACCCTCGCCACCCTCCGTTCGCTCCACTACGCGCACGTTCTCGGCATCCCGTTCGAGAACCTCGACGTGGTCGCCGGCGAGGTGCCGTCACTGGACATCCCCGACCTCCAGGCGAAGCTGGTCGAGTCCTCCCGCGGCGGCTACTGCTTCGAGCAGAACAGCCTCTTCGCCGCCGTCCTGGAGCAGCTCGGTTTCGGGGTCACCCGCCTCAGCGGCCGCGTGCGGTTCGGCGCGCGCCCGGGGGAGGAGCGTCCGCGGACCCACATGGTGCTGGCCGTCGAGGTGCCCGGTGCCCCCGGCCGCTACCTCGCGGACGTCGGCTACGGCGGCCTCGGTGCGCTGCTGGAGCCGCTGCCGATGATCCCCGGCCAGGTCCGCGAGGGTGCCGGGCGCCGGCACCGCCTCCTCGTGGAGGAGCCGGACGGTCCGGCCCCGGTGTGGGTGATGCAGGCGCTGAAGGGCGACACCTGGGAGGACCAGACCGCCTTCACCCTGGACCGCACGCCGGCCGTCGACCTCAAGATGGGCAACTGGTACGTGGCCACCCACCCGCGCTCGCCCTTCCAGCGGCTCTACGTCCAGCGCACGCTCGCCACCGGCCACCACCTGCTGTTCGACGGGCCGACCCTCACCCGGACCGACCCCGACGGCACGCGCTCGGTCCAGGAGGTCGAAAACATCGACGAGCTCCGGGAGTTGCTGGAGTCCGAGTTCGGCCTCACCCCGCCGCCCGGCTTCCGCTCGGCGACCAAGGACGGTTAGTAGCGGGGCGGCCGGGCACGCAGAAAGTGCCTTCCGGCTGGGCTGGCAGAGACTTTGGATAAGCCTCATCTTCTCAGCGCGGAAGGCACTTTCGCCTTGCCGACGGTTCGCGAGTTTCCTGGGGTGGGGCCCCCGGGGTCGACTACTTGGCCAGGTCGAGAATGAACTTCTCGTCAGCGCCGCCATTGGCGTTGATCTGGCAGTTCACCGTTCCGCCGGGGCCGGTGGCGGTGGTCACCCCACTGCCGGTCACCATGCGCAGGTAGATGTTCGGGAAGGTCGCCGACCCGAAGGAGAACGAGCCGTCAGGCTGGGGGAGGAGGTGGTACATCTCGTAGGGATAGGCGCCGAATTGGCAGTTGACCGTCCCTCCTCCGGCCATGGTGGAGGGGACCCCGGCGCCGTCCATGCGCAGGAACACGTTCGGGAAGGCCACCGACTCGAAGGCGTAGGTGCCATCGCTCTGCGGCCGGACCCTGAACGACGTCCGAGAGCCCGTGCCGTACTGGCAGTTGACCGTCCCCGCCCCGCTGTCGGCGAAGGCGGTCACTCCGGTTCCGTCCATGCGCAGGTAGACGTTCGGATAGTGCGTCGACTGGATCGTGATCGGCGTGTCTCCGAGCTTTTCGAGGTCGGCTGCTGTCAATGCCATGATGGCCTCTATCCTTCGGTCTGGGCGTATCGCGGACGAGTCGCGCCGGCGCCGCTGCTGACAGACTCAGCGGCGCTGAAATCGGGGCCGGAGGGGGATTGTCGGGTGCAGCACTTGCCGCGTAGGGCGGAGGGGCAATGCGAGCCGAACCGTGCGGTCTCGTCAGCTCCATGAGCTGCTTTCCATAAAGGGGAAGCCCCGACGAATGACAGGGAACGGCAGCATTGCCGCTGCCATTCGCTTTGCCGCCCCCTCTTGCCATCCTGCCGTCGCAGGCCCCGAACTGACTGTAATCCTGCAGACACACGCTGTCCAGACTCGGTGCTGCGACGGCAGCGCCCCGATCATGGAATTGATGCGCGAAAGCATCACTTGGCCTGGGAACGTTCGCTTGCCAAGGAAGCGAACGCGGTCTTACTGGGCCGGCGCCGGGGCTTCCTCGACGTCGAGGCCGTAGGCGATGACGGCTTGGCGCAGGCCGCCCGGGTAGCCGGCGATGGCCGGGGTGAAGTCCCAGTCGCCGGCGGTGTCGCGGTCGAACCGGCCCATCCGCATGGCCGTGTTGGCCGCGGCGCCGTCGGCCAGGTGTGCCACGGCCGGGTCCTGGTCGGCGCCGGCTTCGAGGATCAGCGCCGGACCGGCGAACCCGGCCATGGTCGCCTCCGGGTGGTTCTCCACATCGGCCGCGGCGATGATGACCAGCCGGTCCGCCTCGGCGGGCAGCGCGTCGAAGTCGACCATCAGGCAGGCGTTGGCGTCGTCGTACCCGGTGACCAGGCGCACCGAGCCGTCGGGTGTGGAGCAGTTGTTGTAGAACACCAGGTGGTCGTCCGACAGAGCCCTGTTGCCCTCGCACACCAGGGCGGCGATGTCGTACTCGTCCTCGCCGGTCCAGTGGAGGAGCAGGCGGGCGGGCTCGGCGGCGACCTCGATCCCGGGCAGTCCGTCTCCGTCCGCACCGCCGCCGTCCGCACCGCCGCCCGCGCCGCCGTGCTGGGCCGCCGCGAACACCTCGTGGAAGCCGTGGTGCTTGAGCAGACCGACCAGCTCGGCGCCGTTGATCAGCGTGATCGGCTTGCCCGTGACGAACTGGTGCGAGCTCGGGCCGAACCTGCTCGTCGTGACGAGGACGGCCTTCGTCGCGTCCCGGTCGTGCTGCAGCGTGCCGTACAGGTCGCGGACGGCCGAGGGCGTGACCGTGTCCCGGTAGCGCTTGACCTGCACGATCACGTTCCCGCCGCGGAAGGGGTCGGTGTCGATCCCGCGCACGTCCACGCCGCCGTCCCGCGACCGGGCGGTGAGCTCGACCCTCATGCCCATCGCCTCCATCAACCGGGCTATGAGCTGCTCGAATTCGACCGGGTCCATCGTCAGGAGGAGCTGGAGCTCACGCACCCGCTTCGCCATCCGGCCGCGGTTCGCCGTGGTGTCGTCACGGAGGTGGCGGAACAGCAGCCGCTGCGCACGGCGCTCGTCGGTGTCGGGGTTGTTGAGGCGGTGGAGCTTCCGGCTCCGGGACATGGGTGCTCCCTCGAAGGCGACCGGTGGTTGGCAGCCGTCAGAGTATGGGAGTAAGTGACGCTACGTCAGTCATGTCGCACAATCGATGATTTCGTTATGGTCTCGCGCAGTTGGCGTGGGAAGTCGGCGGGTCCGACTTCCCACTCCGTCGGGGTCGTCGTCCTCCGACCGGTCACGCCGGGTCTGCCACCGCGGGCTCATGGCGCCGCAGCCAGGCGACGGCGGCGGCGCGTTGCTCGCGTGACCACTCGGCCCCGTTCGCCGCCCAGTCGAGCAGCCGGCGTACGGCCTCCGTGCCTCCCGGATCGGGCACGGTGAAGGAGCCGATCGCGTGCTGCTCGGTGGTCCCGACCAGGGAGACGCTGCTGTCGAGCGAGAGCATCCTGAACTCTGGCCGCCCGGCGCGCGAGCCGAGCACGCAGTCGTCGAAGCCGAGCACGTTCCGTCCGCGGCGGATCGCGCACGCCGCGCCCATGACGTCCCAGCGGTCGAGGAGGCGGACCCGGCGCCAGGCGTACGGCTGGTCCAGGTCGACCCGCGGGTTGTAGCGCCGGGCGGGCAGGGCGAGCAGGAACTCGCGGTCCGGACCGAACAGGCCCGACGAGGTCGCCAGCTCGTACCAGTCCCGGTTGGCGCGTTCGACGAGGTGCGGGTCGTCGAAGCCGACTGTGGCGTTCCGCCGGCCCGTCCCCTCACCGCAGCCGACCGTCACCCCCACCGCGAACACCGGCAGCGGAGCCTCCGGCACGCCGCCCTCCAGCACCTCCAGGCCCGCACGCCTCAGCGGCTCGTGGACCTTCCGCCGCATCTCCTGCCGGCCCATGCCGTCCCCCTACCGCAGTCCGATCATCAGGAGCGATTCGGCCCGCGTGAGGTCGTGCGGAAACCGGCGGTCGTGTGCCGGCCCCCGGTCACTGGCCGACCCGCCCGTCGACGCACTCGCGCAGCAGGTCGGCGTGGCCGCAGTGGCGGGCGTACTCGTCGATCCGGTGCACCATCAGTTCGCGGATCGCGACCCCGTCCTTCCCGACCCGCTCGGCCAGGTCAGGGAATCCGGCCAGTGCGGCGTCGGTCCCGGCCTGCTCGCGTTCCAGGTCGGCGTACGCCGCGTCGACCACGGCCTGCTCGGGGACGGCGCCCTCGAAGTCCGCGTCGCGCGCGCCGTACAGCTTCGGCAGCGGATCACCGTCGGTGAGCCAGTTGCGCCAGTCCCGTTCGACCTCCGCGAGGTGTCGGAGCAGGCCGAGCAGTGACATCGTGGACGGCGGGACCGAGCGGCGGGCCAGCTGCTCCGGGTCCAGGCCCTCGCACTTCATCCGCAGGGTCAGCCGGTAGTTCGCCAGGAAGTCCTGCAGCGTCGCGAGTTCGCCGTCCGGACCGGGGCCTTCGAGGGTGCGCGGGTCCTTCTCCGGGTCGGCCCACATGTCGGGGTGGACGGTCGCCTCGGTCCATCGCGCGGGTTGATCACTCATGCGGGCCATCGTGGCCGGTGACCGGCCGGGCCCGCCACCGGATTATCGGCCGGACTCCGCGCTCACCCGGCGGTGAACGTCCGGCGCAGGCAGCCGACCAGGGCGTCCGGGGTGGGCGGGTGGAACCGTCCGGCGAGGCAGCCGTCGGGGCGGACGAGGAAGGCCTCGCCGGGGCGGGCGCCGTACGCGGCGGCGAACTCGCCCGCGCCGTCCCGGACGGACGGCAGGCGCCACTGCGGCGCGGACGCGCCGGGGGCGAGCACCGCGTAGACGTCCAGCCGCCCGTGGGCGGCCGACAGTGCGGCCACCGCCGCCGTGCCGAGGTGGTCGTCCGGCGTGCCGGCACCGGAGCCGGCCGGGCCGGGGCCGACGTGGAACAGCAGCGTGTGCCGCGGGCTGCGCAGCAGGTCGAACAGGCGCACCGAGTACGTCGCGAGCTCGCGCTCCAGGCCGCGGCAGTCCGGCGCCCGCTCGCCGGGGGCCGGCCCGCCCGGCGGGCTGCCGTCGGCGGGCGCGACGAGCGGGCTGTCCGGGTAGCCGACCAGCAGCTGGGCCTCCCGGCGCATCACCAGGTCGAGGTCGTCGGCGTCCGCGCCGATGCCGGCCCGGGCGTGCCGCACCGTCCGCCCGACGACCTCCTCGCCCACGGGGTGCCGTTCGGCGTGGTAGCTGTCGAGCAGGCCCTCCGCGCCCAGGCCCTGCACGGCGAGGGCGAGCTTCCAGGCCAGGTTGTACGCGTCCTGGATGCCCGTGTTCATGCCCTGCGCGCCGGTCGGCGGGTGGATGTGCGCGGCGTCCCCGGCCAGGAACAGCCGGCCGGACCGGTAGCGGTTCACCAGCCGGTGGCTGATCCGGAAGGTGGACGACCAGCGCAGCGCCGAGGCCTGCACCGGCTGCGGCGAGAGCCGGTCCAGCACCGCCTGGATGTGCCGCAGCTCCGGCACCCGGCCGCCCTCCAGGCCGTGCTGGACGCCGTCCTCCGCCGCGCCGTCCGTGGACAGTTCGTCCGGCACCGTCATCGACATCCGGTACCGCCCCCGGCCGGGCAGCGGGATGCAGACCAGGAGGTCGTCCACCGTCCCGTCCGCGTCGTGGTGGGTGGACCGGACGCCGTACCCCTCGGGGAGGTCCCAGTCCACCTCGACGTCGCCCAGCATGTACTGCTCGGGGAAGGCGTCGCCCTCGAAGGTGAGCCCGGCGGCCTTCCGCACCAGGCTGTGCGCACCGTCGGCGCCGATCACGTAGCGTGCCCGGACCGTGGCCGGCCCGGACGGGGTGCGCAGTTCGGCGCGGACGTGGTCGGTGTCCTCCCGGAGCGAGACGAGTTCGCTGCCGCGTTCGACGTGGGTGTCCCAGCGCGCCAGGTGCTCGGTGAGCAGGCGTTCGGTGGTGTACTGCGGCAGCGCGGCGAACGCGTACGGGATGTCGGGCGGCAGGACCAGGTCGATGCGCGGGCCGGGCCGCCCGTCCGTGAACAGCAGCTGGCCGCGCATCGGGACGGCCTCGTCCAGGACGGCCCGGACCAGGCCCATCGCGTCCCACAGCTCCAGCGTGCGCGGCTGCACGCCGACCGCCTTGGCGTAGTGCTGCGGGGCGGGCAGCCGGTCCACGATCCGGCAGCCGACGCCGTGCCGCCGCAGTTCGGCCGCGGCCGTCAGCCCCACCGGGCCCGCGCCCACCACCAGTACGTCGATCTCGTCCATGACCGCTCCCGCACGCTGATCCGACGCGAACTGTCAGACACGCCCCGGGCCGTTTCCCGGGGCGTGCGCGGCCGCTTCCTCCAGGCTGCGCCCGATCCGCGCCGGGCCGCCACCGGGACCGTCCCGGCCGCGGGGCCGGACGCGGGGCCGGACGCGCCCGCAAGAGTCCTACGCGCCGGACGGCCCCTACACGCCGGTGCGGGGTTCGATCCGCAGGCCGAAGGCCGCCGTGCCCGGGTCGAGGGCGGTGACCCCGCCGTCGACCGTGAGCACCGCGCCGTTGACGTAGCTCGCGGCCGGGGAGAGCAGCCAGCCGATGGCGGCGGCCACCTCCTCGGGCTCCCCGGGCCGGCCCGCCGGGGTGAGCCGGGTCGCCTCCCGGTAGGCGTCGTCGACGCCGCCCGCCAGCTGCGCCGCCTCCGCGAGGCGGGCCATCGGGCGGTCCGCCATCTCGGTGCGCACCCAGCTGGGGCACACGGTGTTGGCCCGCAGCCCGAGGTGGCCATAGTCGACGGCGAGCGAGCCGCAGAGCTGGAGCAGGGCCGCCTTGGAGGTCGCGTAGGCCGCGTTGCCGGTGCCGTTGCGCAGGGCGGAGACCGAGGCGACGGCGACGACGGCGCCGCGCGCGGCGAGCAGGTGCGGCAGCGCCTCGCGCAGCAGCAGGAACGGGGCGGTGAGGTTGGTCCGCATCACCAGTTCCCAGTCCGCGAGCGTGACGTCGCCGACCGCGCCGGGCCGGCCGACCCCGGCGTTGAGCACCAGCCCGTCGAGCCGGCCGTAGGCGGCGACGGCGGCCGTGACCAGCGCCCGCACGTCGTCCGGGTCGGTGGCGTCGGAGACCTGGGCGAGTGCGCCGGTCTCCCGGGCGATGCGCTCCAGCGGTTCGGACCGGCGGCCGGAGACCACCACCCGGTGTCCCTCCGCCCGCAGCAGCCGCGCGGTGGCGGCGCCGATGCCGGTGCCGCCGCCGGTGACGAGGACGACGCGCTGGTCGGACATGGCAGGTACCCCCCGGGGATCAATGCTCCGTGAACCATCGGATTGTAGGCTCACGGACCGTCAGCCACGCTGCGGGGGATGGGCGGAGGCGCCCGTCGGCCCGGCTTCCGGACGGCCCCCGGGCGGCGGGTCGCCCTCAGGTGCGCCATCGCCCGGGGGGTGCGGCCCGCGGGGCACCCGCCGCTGCCCGGGTGACCGGTGCGCCCGTTCGGCCGGACGGTCCGGCGCGTCGCCCGGGGCCGGCCGGCGCGCCGCTGCCACTCTGACGGTCGATCAGGTGCCGGCCGGTCCGCGCGCCGGCGCCGCGAGCGCGTTGAGGAGCCGCCGATGACGACCCGGTTGCCCGTTCTCCGGTGGACGGCCGCCGTGCTGGCCCTGCTCCTCGGGCTCTCCGGGTGCTCCAGCGCGGACAACGGCAGGGTGTCCCTTCCGAAGTCGAGCTCCTCGACGCCCGCCGACGTCACGGCCGCGGGCGGCCCGCTGGTCGGGGACCCGACCCTCGTCGCGGACGAGGAGCAGTGCGCCGCCGCCGAGGGCAACGCCCCGTGGTACCCGACGATCGCCGCCTTCGAGGTGCACGACTCCAACCGGACCCACCTCTACGCCTGCGCGCACTTCCTGGGCGCCCCGTCGAACAACCAGGTGTTCGCGCACAGTTCGAGCCAGGTCTACACGACGCCGTACAACATCGTGGACCGCGGCCCGAACGAGCTCTACGTCTACGGTGGCGGCTACGGTGACCAGGGAGGGTCCGGCTCGTTCGTCTCGCGGGTGGAGCCCGGCACCTACAACGAGGTCTGGCGGCGGGTGCTGATCAACACCAACGCCACCGACGAGTGGGACTACCCGGGGGTCCTGAACGTCCTCGCCGACGGCAGCCTGGTGGTGATCTACGGCTACCACATCGCCAGGATCGACCCGGTCAACGGCGACGTCCTGGCGCAGACCACCCTCCCCACCGGCCAGTCCGCCCCGCGCGACACCGCCTACAACGGCTACGACGCGCTGCCCGACGGCACGATCATCGCCAAGACGGTGAACCGCCAGCCCGGCTGCACCCAGCAGGGGTTCAGCGCCTTCCTCGACTGCCCCGACCCGACGGCCGTGCCACCCTCCGTCCTGGTGGCGATCGACCCGCGGAGCCTCCAGGTGCTCTCCCAGGTGACGCTGCCCGAGATGATGGGCGGCCGGGTCACCACGACCACCTTCAACGGCACGGGTGCGGTCTACCTGCCGGGCGCCACCAAGCTCTACCGGTACACCTACCAGAACGGCGCCTTCGCCCCCGACGCCGGCTGGGGCCCGGTGCCCTACCTCCGGAACGGCCAGACGGCGGCGTCCGCGATGGCCGTCATCAACGACTACGTGGTGGCGATGACCAACGGCGGGAAGCCGACCCCGACCCCGATGAGCGTCGTCGCGGTGTCCCAGAGCGACTCCACCAAGGTGGCGTCGCTCCAGCCGTTCGCGAGCAGCGGCGCCAAGAACAGCTTCATCCCGTCCATGGTCTCGGTCGACCCGGAGAACAACCGCGTCTACGCGATGGACGCGGGGGCGGGCAAGCTCGCCGGGATCGACCTGACGAACGGCACGCTCGCGGTGGCGTGGTCCCAGGACCAGACCACGCTCAGTTTCACCACCCTGCTCGGCCCCAAGGACCACCGCGTGCTGATCGGCACGGACATCCCGGTGAAGTTCTTCCAGGGGCTGAAGAAGTACGACACCGAGCAGGTGGTGTGGCGGGACGCCGAGTTCGGCACCGAGCTCGCCCGGTCGAGCCAGCTGTCGAAGATGACCCAGGGGATCCTGGTGACGCCCGGCTACGCCGGCCTGCAGTACTTCCTCACGGCCGACGGGCACGTCATCGGCCTCCAGGTCGGGCCGAAGCCCTCCTCGCCGTCGCCGTCGCCCTCGCCCACCCCGTCCGGCTCCGGGTCCGCGTCGCGGTCCGGCTCCGCCACGGCGACCGGCTCCGCCTCGCCGTCGGGGGGCACCACCTCGCCCTGACCTCCCGCCCGCCGCAGCGGGGGTTCGAAGACGGCCCCCGGGTCAAGATCGACTGTGATCGGTGCTAAACATTTGGCGACAAGTCCGGTCAACTCCTGACGTTTCGTCAAGCGATCTTCTACGCTTCGTGCGGCTCCGGCATCTGCCGGGGTCGTTGCGTGATCCGATGGTCCGACGAGTCTGGAGAAAAACCCCGTGAGAATACGTCGTTCGCCGCGCCGCTCCTGGACGGCCGTGGTCGCCACCGGGGCGGCCACGGCCGCGCTGCTGTCACAGCCCGGTGTCGCCGAGGCGGCCGCGCCGCCTCCCGTCGTGACCGCCACCGTGTCCGTGGCGGCCTACCCGGCGGGCGTCGCGGTCGCGCCGGACGGGCGCCGGGCGTACGTGACCAGCCAGAGCAGCGGCACCGTGTCCGTGCTGGACACCGCGACCAACGCGGTCACCGGCACGTTCACGGCCGGCAGCGGCTCCTACGCCGTGGCCTGGGCGCCGGACGGGCGGCACGCGTACCTGACCCACCACCAGGACGGCACCGTGAGCGTGCTGGACACCGCGAGCAACACCGTGACGGCCACCGTCCCGGTCGGCGCCGAGCCCTTCGGCCTGGCGGTGGCGCCGGACGGGGCGCACGTCTACGTCAGCAACGCCGGCGCCGGCACGGTGAGCGTGCTGGAGACGGCGGGCAACACCGTGACGGCCACCGTCCCGGTCGGTGCCGAGCCGCACGGCGTGGCCGTCGCGCCCGACGGGGCGCACGTCTACGTCGCGGCCTCGGGCGCGCAGGCCGTGGACGTGATCGCCACCGCGGGCAACACGGTGAGCGCGAGCGTCCCGGTCGGGCACGGCGTGTTCGGGCTCGCGCTCAGCGCCGACGGCTCGCGCCTGTGGACCGCCAACGGGGGCGACAACACCGTCAGCGTGCTGGACACCGCCGCCGGCACCGTCGCGGGCACCGTGACGGTGGGCAACAACCCCTACGCCGTCACGCTCTCGCCGGACGGACGCCGCGCGTACGCCGCCAACTACGCCGACGACACGCTGAGCGTGATCGGCACGGCCGACCGGACGGTCACCGCGACCGTGCCGACCGGGGCCAGCCCGTTCACGCTCGCGCTCACCCCGGACGGGCGGCGCGGCTACCTGGCCGACTTCTCCGGCGGCGCCGTGACCGTGCTCGGGTTCCCGCTGCCGGTGCCGGTGGTGACCGGGGTCAGTCCGGCCTCCGGTCCGCAGGCCGGCGGGACGGTCGTCACCGTCACCGGCACCGACCTGGCCGGCGCCACCGCGGTGAGCTTCGGCGCCGCCGGGAACGCCGCGTCCTTCTCCTGCACCGAGACCAGCTGCACCGCCACCGCGCCCGCCGCCACCGCCGCCGGCGCCGTGGACGTCCGGGTCACCACCCCCGGCGGGACCAGTGCGGTGACCGCCGCCGACCGGTTCGGCTACACCGCGCCCACCGCCGACCTCGCCGTCGCGCTCGGGGCCACCCCGGTGAGCGGGCTGTTCACCGGGCGGGTCGACTACACCCTGACCCTCACCAACCAGGGCCCCGCCGCCGTGGACTCGGCCACCGTCACCGCCGACCTGCCGGCCGGCCTGACGGCCTCCTCCACCGACTGCACCGTCGCGGCCGGCAAGCTCACCTGCACCCTGGCCGGCCCGCTGGCCCGCAACGCGAGCACCACGCGGCACCTGACCGTGCACGTCGGGTTGTTCAACGTCGGCCGCACCTTCACGGTGACCGCCGTCCGCACCGCGAGCGCGCCCGCCGACCCGGTGCCGGCCAACGACCGCGCCGCTCGGACCTGCTCGTCCAACCTGTTGCAGATCAGCTGCAGCTGAGCCTTTCCCCGGCCCCGCCCCGAGCTCTTCGGGGCGGGGCCGTTCCGTCGACGGTGCTGGACGAAACGTCCAGTCTGGACGTACAGTCCAAACATGACCGCAGAGACCCCCGACCCACGCGTCCAGGCCTGGTCGCCCGTCTGCCAGGCGGTGGCCCTGCTGCTCGGCCCGTACGCCGAGGTGGTGCTGCACGACGCCGTCCGCGACGAGGTGCTCGCCGTCTGGAACCCGATGAGCGGCCGCGCCCCCGGCGACCCCTCCCTGCTCGGCGAGCTGGACGGGCTGGACCCGGCCGCGCCCGACGTCTACGGGCCCTACGGCAAGCTGCTGCCCGACGGCCGGCGGCTCTCCTCGGTCAGCGCCGTCTTGCGCGACCCCGACGGCCGCCCCTCGGCCGTGCTCTGCGTCAACCTCGACCGCGGGCCGCTGGAACACGCCGCCACCCTGCTGGCCGGCTTCGCCGCGCCGACCTCGCCGCGCCCCGAACCGCTCTTCGAGGCCGACTGGACCGAGCGGATGAACGACGTCGTCGGCGGCTACGTCCGCGCCCACGGCCGCCCGCCGGAGCGGCTCACCCGCGAGGACCGGCTCGCCGTGCTGCGCGAACTCGACCAGGCCGGCGTCTTCGCGGTGCGCCGCGCCGTCCCCGCCGTCGCCACCGCGCTCAAGGTCTCGCGGTCCACCGTCTACACCCTGCTCGCCGAACTCAAGGCCGAGCCGCCGAACGCACCACAGAGGAACCCGAGATGACCAAGCTCCCCGACTTCCGGCTGGAAACCCACTTCTCGCGCTGGGAGTTCACCGCCCGCCACCACCTCACCGCCTCCGACGCCCAGACCATGGCGATGTCCGAACTGCTCGCCCTGGCCGGCCCCGAGGACCGGCACGCCTGGGACACCCTCACCCTCGGCTACACCGAGACCTTCGGCGACCCGGCGCTGCGGCAGGCCGTCGCCGGGATGTACGAGCACGTGGACGCCGACGACGTGATCTGTTTCGGCGGCGCGCAGGAGGCGCTCAACCTCGCCATGCAGGTGCTGCTCGGGCCGGGTGACCACGCCGTCGTCGTCACCCCCAACTACCAGTCAGCGGAGACGATTCCGCTCTCGCTCTGCGAGGTCACCGGCGTCGCGCTCGACCCCGGGAACGACTGGGCGCTCGACCTGGACGAGCTGACCGCCGCGCTGCGCCCCGAGA
Organism: Kitasatospora sp. NPDC047058; assembly: GCF_040643935.1. Lineage (NCBI taxonomy): Bacteria > Bacillati > Actinomycetota > Actinomycetes > Kitasatosporales > Streptomycetaceae > Kitasatospora > Kitasatospora sp. NPDC047058. Next base: position 17,833 of record NZ_JBEYVJ010000117.1, read on the forward strand.
CCCGCGTCGTCTCGGTGAACTTCCCCAACAACCCCACCGGCAAGGTCATCGACGCCGCCGACTTCACCCGGCTAGCCCGGATCTGCGACGAGCGCGGCATCCACCTGTTCAGCGACGAGGTCTACCGCGGCCTGGAGCGCGACCCCGCACGGACGCTGCCGCAGGCCGCGGACCTCTCCGAGCGCGGCCTCTCGCTTAACGTCACCTCCAAGTCGCTCGGCCTGCCGGGCCTGCGGATCGGCTGGATCGCCTGCCGCGACCGGGAGTTGCGTAGCCGGCTGGAGCGCGCCAAGCACTACACCACGATCTGCAACTCCGCGCCCAGCGAGATCCTGGCCCGGATCGCGATCACCCACCGCGAGCGGATCCTCGCCCGCAACCGCGGCATCATCGCCGCCAACCTGCCGGTCTTCGAGGAGTTCTTCGCCGCCTTCCCCGAACTCTTCGAGTGGCGCGCCCCGGACGGCGGCTGCGTCGCCTACCCCCGCTACCTCGGCGCCGACGGGGTGGAGGAGTTCTGCACCGGGCTGGTCGAGGAGGCGGGCGTGCTGCTGCTGCCCGCGAGCGTCTACCGGTCCGAGCTGACCCCGACGCCGGCCGACCATTTCCGGATCGGCCTCGGCCGCCGCGACCCGGGCCCGGCCCTGGACGCCTTCGCCGGCTGGCTCAAGTCCCGGCGGTAGGCGGCCCGTCCGGCTGGGCTCCGGGGGCGAGGACCGCCCCCGGTCGGCCCCGACGAGCCGCCTCCGCGCTGGAGGTGGGCCGACCCGGGGAAGCGGACCCACCGCTTCCCCGGGCCGACCCTGCCCCGGCCGGTGCGGACCACGACGGCCGGCCGGGGTGTCCGGGTGTCTCCGGGATCTCTCCGGGATCCCGGAGAGATCAGAACGGGCCGGTGCAGGTGGTGACCTGCTGCGCGGCCACCAGGGCCGGGCCGCCGGTGGCGCAGACCATCCGGAGGTCCCTGGTGACGACCTGCGGCGTGACCGCCTTGGCGAACCCGTTGGTGATGGTGGTCGCCGAGGCGACGGTGACCCACGGGCTGCCCCAGGCCTTCTGGGTGCGGACCTCGACCTGAACGAGCGTCAGCTGTGCCGGGTCGGCGGTCACCTGGGCCACCCCCACGAAGCCGCCGCCGTTCTTCTCCTGCCAGACGCACGGGTGGTTGGCCACGGCGGCGCACGCCGCGGCGCTGTTCTCGCCGCCCATCGAGGCGGCCGAGGCCGGAAGGGCCGTCGCCGCAGTGATCCCTGCCACCGCCACCATCAGAGCTGCGATCCGAGCGCGCATGATATGAACCTCCTTGGAAAACAAGGGAATCTCACTGGATGGGATGAGTCTTGCACATTTTGTGCGCATGACATATGTGCGCTGCATCACACTCATGGTGACGGTTCAACTACGTGCTGCTACCGCGTCATCCGGCGTTCAGTCGGCGTCACCCGGCGTTCAGCGGACCGTCGGAAGCGTCCGCCGCCCGGCCGGGCTCGCCGTCCGCCGCCCGCGTCCCGCTCTCCGGTCCGTCAACTCAAGGCGATGGGCGCCTGGTTGACGCTCCTCCCGGGCCAATCCGGTGGCATCGCGCCACGGCGTTCACTCGTACGGGTGGCGGACCGGCGCGAGGCCGTTCGGACGGCTACCATCGACGCGACCCACGGAGGTGGCCTGCATGGACACGGTCATCGTGCAACTGCCCGAACCCCGGCCGGGCGCCGCGTCGGCCGGGCTGCCCCAGCGATCCGCTCACCCCTCCCGCCCCGCGCTGCTGCACCTGGGCCCGGGCGAGGTGGCCGAGTTCGGGCGCGGCGAGCCCGGGCGGCCGGTCGCCATCCCGCTCGCCGACCAGGGCGTTTCTCGTCGCGCGGGCGAGATCACCGCCGCCGAGGACTACTGGCGGCTCTCCAACTTCAGCGGCTCCGCCACCTATGTGGTGGAGAACCTGGAGGGTGCGGGGGAGCACGTCAAGGTCGCACCGGGCCGGCTCGGTGCGCCGGTGCCGTTCGAGTTCTCCCGGGTCCTGCTGCCGGCTCTCGGCGAACCCGCCGCCTTCAAGGTCTTCGCACCCCAACACGCCTACCTGGACGGCGAGTCCGGTGCCGACGGCGGCGAGCGGACGGTCAGCCCGTTCGCCCTCGACCCCACCTCGAAGTACTTCCTGGTGCTGCTGGCGCTGTGCGAGCCCAGGCTGCGCTCGCCGTCCGCCGCGCTCGTGCCCGGCGCGACCGAGGTGGTGACCAGGCTGCGCGCCCTGCCGTCCTGCCGCGGACTCACCCGCTCGGCCGTCAACTACCACATCGACTACCTGGTGGCCACCAAGCTCCGGTTGCGCGACACGCCCGTGGAGGCGCCGGACGCGGCCGGACGCGCCGGCGGCAAGCGGGAGGAACTCGTCGCCCTGGCGCTGAGGTTCGACCTCGTGCGGGAGGAGCACCTCGCCCTGCTCCCGCCCCGGCAGGGCGGCTGACCCGCCGTGCCACCGCCCGCCGGGCCCGGCGCGGCCCAGCCCCCGGAGCGGCCGCCCACCGGCCGGCCACCGTCCGGCCGGCTGCCCTTCGAGGTACCGCCCGGCTACCGGGTGGCCGGCTACCGCACCGGCGAGCCGATCGGCGCCGGTGCCTGGGGCACCGTCTACGCCGCCCACGGGGTGGGCGAACTGCCGGACGCCGCAATCAAGTTCATCGGACCGGGGCGGCTCAGCCCCGGCCAGCGCCGGACCATGGCGCAGGTCGCCCGCAGCGAGATACGGTTCAGCCGCCGCGCCGACCACCCGCACCTGATCCGCACTCTGGCCGTGGTCACCGTCGACGACCCGGCCCACCCCGGGCTGGACGGCGCGGTGGCGCTGGTGATGGAACGTGCGGCCCGCAGCCTTCAGGACGTCCTCGACGCCGCCCGCCCCCACGTGGCCGTCCCCGAGGCCGAGCGGATCCTCGCCGAGGTCGCCGCCGGGCTCGCCCACATGCACCGGGCGGGCTGGGTGCACGGCGACCTCAAGCCCGGCAACATCCTGCTGATGCCGGACGGGACCGCCAAGCTCGCCGACTTCGGCCTGACCGCCGAGCTGGAGGGCACCCACGCCTACGCCCCGCCGCTCGGCTCGCCCGACCACGTCCCGCCCGAGTGGTGGTCGGAGCGGACCGGCGCCCGCGGTGTCGCCCTGCGGCCCAGCGCGGACCTCTGGGCCTTCGGCGTGCTCGTCCACCAGCTGCTCACCGGCGGGCTGCACCCCTTCCTCGGCGCCACCGTCCGGGCCCGCTCGATGCTCCCACCAGGCCTCGAAGCCGGCGTACACCGCGGCCTCGCCCTCCTCGGTGAGATCCAGCTGCCAGCAGACGTTGTGCGCCATGGCCTG
>NZ_JBEYVJ010000118.1:0-21020 GCF_040643935.1 Kitasatospora sp. NPDC047058
TTGTCGTCCCAGTAGAACGGCAGGCCCATCAGCAGGTCCACGCCCTCCGGGGTGGCCTCCAGGGCCAGCTCGGTCTGGTAGGCGTTGTAGCCGCCTGGCCCAGGTAGCCGCGGGCCACGCCGTCACCGGCGATGTACAGCTCGCCCGCGACCCCGGCCGGCACCGGGCGCAGCGCGGCGTCCAGCACGTACACCCGGGTGCGGCGCAGCGGCCGGCCGATCGGCGGGGCGGTCTCCACCGGGCCGTTGGTGTACCAGGCGGTGGCGTAGACGGTGGCCTCGGTGGGCCCGTAGATGTTGGCGAGCCGGTCGGCGCCGAGGGCGGCCTTGATGTCGGTGCCGGCCTGGGCGGGCAGGCCCTCGCCGGCCAGCACGACGGTGCCGGCGACGGTGTCCAGGTCGCCCTGGGCGACGAGCTGGGCGAGCGCCGAGGGCACGCCGCTGACCAGGCTGGCGGGACGGCCGCCGCGGTCGGCGAGCGCCAGCAGGTCGGTCAGCACCTCGACGGTGCCGCCGGAGAGCAGCGGGCCGAACAGCTCGAACACCGAGACGTCGAAGTTGAGCGAGGTGGTGAGCAGCACGTGCGCCAGGCGCTCCGGGCCGAACTCCTCGCGGGCCCAGGCGGCCAGGTTGGCCACCGAGGCGTGCTGGACCACCACGCCCTTGGGGCGGCCGGTGGAGCCGGAGGTGTAGATGGCGTACGCCGGGTGCTCGGGCTTCAGCTCCACCACCGGGTCGGTGGCGGGGCGGCCGGCGGCGAGGCCGGGCTCGTCGAGCAGCAGCCGGGGCACGCCGGAGTCGGGCAGCTCGATCCCGTCAACGGTCAGCACGAGGGCGGGCCGGGCGTCGCGGAGCAGGTAGTCGATGCGCTCGGCCGGGTACTTGGGGTCGACCGGCAGGTAGCCGGCGCCGGCCTTGAGGACGGCCAGCAGCGCGGTCACGGCGCGCTCGTCGCGCGGCAGCGCGAGGGCGACGAACTGCTCGGGGCCGACGCCGCGGTCGACCAGCTCGTGGGCGAGCCGATTGGCCTGCTCGTCGAGCTCCGCGTAGGTCAGCCTCCGGTCGCCGGACAGCACCGCGACGTGGTCGGGCGTCTCGGCCACCTGGGCCTTGAACAGCTCGGGCAGCGTCCGGTGGACGACGGGCGCGTCGGTGGCGTTCCAGGTCTCCAGCAGGCGGTGGCGCTCGGCCGCGGAGAGCACCGAGACCTCCTCGGCGCGCTGCTCCGGGTCCTCGGCGAGGGCGGTCAGCAGGCGCACCAGCCGCTCGCCGAGCCGGACCGCCTCTGCCGGGCTGAAGGTGTGGGTCTGGTGGCTCAGCCGCAGCCGCAGCCGCTCGCCCGGGTGGATGAGCAGCGCCAGCGGGTAGTGGACGGCGTAGCGGCTGTCCACGGCGGCGCCGGTGCGGTCCCCGGGGAAGCTCTCGAAGACCGTCAGGGTGTCGAACAGCTCGCCGTGGCCGGCCAGCTGCTGGATCTCGCCCAGCCCGGTGTACTGGTGGGCGGCCATCGCCGCCTGCTGTTCCTGGATGCCGGCCAGCAGGGTGGACAGCGTGCCGTCGGGCGCGATCCGGACCCGGACCGGCACGGTGTTGATGAACAGGCCCACCATGCCCTCGATGCCGGGCAGTTCGGGCGCGCGGCCGGAGACGGTGGCGCCGAAGACCACGTCGTCGCGGCCGGTCAGGCGGGCCAGCAGCAGCGCCCAGGCGCCCTGCACGGCGGTGTTGAGGGTCAGCCCGCGGGCGCGCAGCACTCCGTCGAGCCGGGTGGTGAGCTCGGCGGACAGCTCCACCCAGTGGTCGCACGGCAGTTCACCGGAGACGCGGGCGCCGCCGGCGGCGGCCGGGGCGAGCAGGGTGGGCTCCTCCAGGCCGTCCAGCAGGCCGTGCCAGGCCTCCCGGGAGGCCTCCTGGTCATGGCCGGAGAGCAGCGCCAGGTAGTCGCGGTACGGGGTGACCGGGCGCGGCTCCTCGCCGGCCAGCAGCGCGGTCAGCTCGTCCATCAGCAGCGGCAGCGACCAGCCGTCGACCAGGATGTGGTGGAAGGTCAGGGCGGCGCGCCGGCCGTACGGGCCGAGGTCGGCGACGGCGACCCGCACCAGCGGCGGCGCGGAGAGGTCGAAGCCGCGCTTGCGCTCGGCGTCGAACAGCTCGGCGGCCTTGCGCGGGGCGTTCGTGCCGACGTACTCGACGACGGTGAAGTCGGGCTCGCCGCCCGCCGGGACGAACTGGACGGGCTGCGCCAGGTCGTCGTGGGCGAAGCCGGCCCGGAGGTTGGGGTGGCGGGCCAGCAGCCGGCCGACGGCGGTGCGCAGCTCCTCGGGCTCGGCGGCGAGCTCGAACACCAGCTGCACGGAGTAGACGTCCAGGCCGCCCCGGGAGTACTCGGCGTGGAACAGCAGGCCCTGCTGGAGCGGGGCGAGCGGCCAGAACTCGGTGGCGTCGGGGTGCGCGGCGTTCAGCCGGGCCAGCCGCTCGGCGGGCGGCTCGGGCAGGGCGGGCAGCGCGAACGCGGCCGCCTCGTCCGGCTCCCCGGCGACCGCGGCGATGGCGGCGACGGTGCGGTGGGTGAAGACGTCCTGCTGGGTGAGCGCCAGCCCGGCGCGGCGGGCGCGGCTGACCAGCTGGATGGAGCGGATGGAGTCGCCGCCGAGGTCGAAGAAGTTGTCGTCGACGGAGAGTTCGGGCAGGCCGAGCAGCTCGGCGGCGAGGTCGTGCAGCACCCGCTCGGTGGGCGTGCGCGGGGCGGTCCGCTCGCCGGCCGGGGCGAGGGCGGGGGCCGGCAGGGCCTTGCGGTCGAGCTTGCCGTTGGGGGTCAGCGGGAAGGCGTCGAGCTGCAGGAACGCGCTCGGCACCATGTACTCGGGCAGCGCGGCCTCGGCGGCCTCGCGCAAGGCGTCCAGGTCGATCACGGCGTCGGGCGCCGGCACCAGGTAGGCCACCAGCCGCTTGCTGCCGGGGCGGTCCTCGCGGGCCAGGACGGCGCAGGCGCCGACACCGGGCTGGGCGTCCAGCACGGCCTCGATCTCGCCGAGCTCGATCCGCAGGCCGCGGATCTTCACCTGGTGGTCGGCGCGGCCGGCGTAGACGACCACGCCGTCCTCGCGCCACCGGGCGAGGTCACCGGTGCGGTACATGCGGGTGCCGGGCGGGCCGTACGGGTCGGCGACGAAGCGCTCGGCGGTCAGGCCGGGGCGGCCGAGGTAGCCGCGGGCCAGCTGGACGCCGGAGAGGTAGAGCTCGCCGGTCTCGCCGACGGCGGCGGGCCGCAGCCCGGCGTCGAGCACGTGCACCCGGGTGTTCCAGACCGGCCGGCCGATCGGGACGGACAGCTCGCCCGGCTCGGGGACGCACTCCCAGTAGGTGACGTCGACGGACGCCTCGGTCGGGCCGTACAGGTTGTGCAGCGGCACGCCGGGCAGCACCGTCCGGAAGCGGGCGGCGAGTTCGACCGGCAGCGCCTCGCCGCTGGCGATCACGCGGCGCAGGCCGGTGCAGCCGGCGGCGGCCGGCTCGTCGACGAAGGCCTGCAGCATCGACGGCACGAAGTGCACGGTGGTGACCTGCCGGTCACGGATCAGCTCGGCCAGGTACGCCGGGTCGCGGTGCCCCTCGGGGCGGGCGACCACCAGGACGGCGCCGGTGATCAGCGGCCAGAAGAACTCCCACACCGAGACGTCGAAGCCGGACGGGGTCTTCTGCAGCACCCGGTCGTCCTCGGTCAGGCCGTACTCGGCCTGCATCCAGTGCAGCCGGTTGACGATGCCCTCGTGCGGGACGACGACGCCCTTGGGGCGGCCGGTGGAGCCGGAGGTGTAGATGACGTAGGCGGCGTCGGCCGGCTGCGGGGCGGCCGCGTCGGCCGGCTCGCGGCCCGCCTCGCCGGCGTCGGCCCCGGCCGGGTCGTCGAGGATCAGGGTGGGGACGTTCTCCCCCGCCGGGTGGCCGACCGAGCTGTGGCTGAGCAGCAGCACCGGCGCGGCGTCGTCGAGCAGGTAGGCGATCCGGTCGGCCGGGTAGTCCGGGTCGACGGGCAGGTAGGCGGCGCCGGTGCGCAGCACCGCCAGCAGGCCGACCACCAGTTCGACCGAGCGCGGCACGGTCAGCGCGACCAGCCGGTCCGGGCCGGCCCCGTAGCGCCGCAGCCGCTCGGCCAGCCGCTCGGCGCGGGCGTCGAGTTCGGCGTAGCTGAGCTCGACGTCCTCGAAGATCAACGCGGTCCGGTCCGGGGTGCGGGCCGCCTGGGCGGCCAGCAGTCCGGTCAGGGTCGCCGACGTGCCGGGCAGCTCGTGCGCGGTGTCGTTCCAGTCTGCCGGGGCGTTCCGGCGCCCGGCCGTGTCCTGCCCAGTCATGTCTTCCCCTCGAAAGTGGCGTCGTGCTCGGTGACGCGTCGTGCTCGGTGACGGGTCGCGGGTGCGCGGCGACGTGTCGGTGCTCGGTGGCGCGCTCGGGTACGGGGCGCGCCGGCCCGGTCGGTCAGGCCCGCGGTGGCGGGAAGCTGCGCCGGGTGTGGGCGCGCAGCCGGTACGGTGTGGTGGCGTCGATGTAGGTGCGGGCCGGCACGTCCGGCGTACCGCCGCGGGCCCGCGCCCAGTCGGCGGTCTGCGACGGGTCCATCGGAACCGGTGGGTGCCCGGGCAGTTCGGCGCAGTCGGCGCCGAGGTTGGCCCGGGTGGTCAGCGCCCACAGCAGCTCCTCGGCGCTGCGGATGCGGACGTCGTCGTCGGTGAACAGCACCGTCTTGACGAACGGGTGCCGGCGGACGACCTCCTCGGCGAGCGCGGGCAGGGCCCGGTCCGCCTCGGCGGAGTCCTTGCGGACGGCGACGGCGAGCAGCAGCATGCCGCCGCCGGCGGGCGAGTAGTGCAGGTCCTGCACGTGCAGCCCGGGGGCGGACGGCAGCGACAGCGCCACCGAGAGGGCGCCGGCGACGCCCAGGATGTGCGACTGCTCGCGGCCGGGCCCGATGACGGCCTGGTAGAGCGGGTCGCGCCGGGTGGTGACGCCGGTGACGGTGATCACCGGCAGCCCGCTCCTGGCCCGCCCGTCGTAGCCGAGGAACTCCGGCAGCGACCCGGCCGGGGCGGCGCCCGGCAGGGCCTCGTCGGCCAGGGTGCCGTCCAGGTACCCCTCCAGGACGATCTCGCTCTCGGCGAGCGCGGCCGCCCCGGGCTGGGTGCGGGCCGGGACGAGCGTGAGCGGCGCCCCGGCGAGCCCGCCGGCCACCGTCAGCTTGTCCGTGCCCTCTGGCAGGAAGCGGGAGTTGAGCGCCGAGGCGACCATCGCGGCGGGCGGCACCCCGAGGTTGACGGTGACCGGCAGGCGCTCGCCGCGCGCCACCGCCCGCTCGTAGAGCTCGCCGAGCCGGCGGCCGGGCACCATCCAGACGGTCAGCCGGTCGCGGCCGATGACCAGCATCCGGTGCGAGGAGAGCGCGCTCTCCCCGGTGCCGGCGTCCCCGGCGTGCACCAGGGCGGCCGTCAGGTACGGGCCGGCGTCCCTGGGGGTGGTGGTGAGCACCGGCAGGTCGCGCAGGTCGACCTCGCCGGCCACCACCTCCTGGCAGGGCGCCGCGGCCACCCGGACCGGCGGGAGGCCGGCGGCCAGCAGGGCGGCGGCGCCCTGCGGCGTGGTCCGCTCCGGCAGGCCGGGCAGCCAGCCGCGCAGCCGGTCCTCGTCGCCGTACAGCCCGAGCAGCACCGGCGGGCCGGGCGGGACGGGCGCGGTGTACAGCACGGCCGGTTCGGGCCGGGCCACGCCGACCGCGGGCACGCCGGAGTACCGCTCGGCGAAGTCCGCGGCGACCGCGTCCCGGGCGATCGGCTCGTCCCGGGTGAGCACCGGGAGCCCGGCCAGTGCGGCCCGCAGCGACCGGCCCGCGGCCTCCGTCGCGGGGCGGGCCGCGGTGCCGGCGTCGGTGGTCACCATGCCGCCGCCACCCCCTCGCCGAGTTCGCCGAACCAGCCCGGCAGGTCCGGGTGGCGCAGCAGGCCGGTGCCGATGAGCAGGCCCCGGTAGCCGGCGGCGAGCAGCCCGGTGGCGTCCTGCGGCGTCTCGATGCCGCTGGCGCTGACCGGCACCCTGGTGCCGGTGGCGAGGACGTCGGGCAGCAGGCGCAGGCTGCGTCCGAGGTCGGGCGCGTCCTGTTCCTTCTGCCGGATGTCCTTGTTGTTGACGGCCACCACGCAGGACTCGCCGTGCACCACGGTCGCCAGCTCGCGCTCGTCGGTGACCTCGACGAACGGGGTCAGCCCGTGCTCCAGGGCGGACTCGATCAGCCCGGGCAGCACGCCGCGCGGCAGCACCGTGGCGGTGAGCAGCACGGCGGACGCCCCGGCCGCGCGGGCCTGGGCGAGCTGCCGCTCCTTGGTGAAGAAGTCCTTCACCAGGACCGGCAGTTCGGTGGCGGCCGCGACCTCGTCCAGCAGCGCGGGGGTGCCGCCGAACCACGAGCCGGTGACCACCGAGAGCGCGGGTGCACCCAGCCGGGTGTACTCGTCGACGATGGCCTGCACCGGCCGGCCGCGGAAGAGGTCCTCGCCGTGGGCGCTGCGGGCCTTCAGCTCCATGATCACCGGCAGCCGGGCGGCCAGCAGCGCCGCGGGGAAGTCCCCGGCGGTGGACTGCCAGGCCGCCCGGATGCCCTCGATCCGGGGCGCCTCGAAGCCGCCCCCCGCGCCGCGTGCACCGCTGTCCACGTCGATGCCGGCGAACAGCGGGTGGAGCCGGGCCGCCCGGTACGCACAGGCGTTGAGCGCGGTGATCCCGCCGGCCAGCATGAACGGCTTGGAGAGCCGCTCCAACACCGCCTCGACGGCGCCGGCCGCCAGCGGCACGCCGGTGCTGCCGATCTTGCCGTCGGCGGCGACCGAGTCGAACAGGAAGACGTCGACGCCCGCCCGCTCGTAGGCCCCGACCAGCGGCGCCTCCAGCACCCGGCCGTCCCGGACGTGCAGCACCTTCAGCAGTTCGACGGCGGGCAGCTCCGCGCGGATCGCCGCCACCTGGGCCGGCGTGGCGTAGCCGTGCAGCTGCACCCGGGACACCCCGGAGGCGGTGACCGCCTCGCGGAGCGCCACCGGGTCGGCGAGCAGGGTCACCAGGACGGGGGCCGGCCCGCCGGACGCCTGTGCGAGACCGGCCAGCTCGGCCAGCTCCGCCAGGGCGAGGTCGGCGGGCCCGTCCGGCACGCCGTACCAGAGCCCGATCAGATCGACCGGGGCCCCGGCGAGCAGCCGCAGCTGGTCCTCGCCGGTCACCCCGCACACCTTCAGCCGCATGCGTCCGCTCAGCTCCCCGCGACCTGCGAGTCGGCGGACCCCGACCCGAACTGCTGGGGCAGCTTGGCCAGCGAGCGCGCCACCAGCTCCTCGTCGTAGCCCTCGTCCACGAGCTCGCCGCCCAGGTACTTCTCGTACGCGGTGAGGTCGAAGTGGCCGTGGCCGGAGAGGCCGAACAGGATCGCCTCGGAGCGGCCCTCCTCCTTGAGGCGCAGCGCCTCGTCGATGGCCACCCGGATGGCGTGGGTGGACTCGGGGGCCGGCACGATGCCCTCGGTGCGGGCGAAGGTCACGCCGGCCTCGAAGCAGCGGGTCTGCGGGACGGCGCGCGCCTCCATCAGACCGTCCTCGAGCGCCTGGCTGACCAGCGGCGCGATGCCGTGGTAGCGCAGGCCGCCGGCGTGGATGGCGGGCGGCACGAAGGAGTGGCCGAGGGTGTGCATCTTCAGCAGCGGGGTCAGACCGGTGGTGTCGCCGAAGTCGTAGGCGACGCGGCCCTGGGTGAGGCTCGGGCAGGCGGCCGGCTCGGCGGCGATCACCCGGACGCGGCGGCCGCCGCGCAGCTGCTCGCCGAGGAACGGGAAGGCCAGGCCGGCCAGGTTGCTGCCGCCGCCGGCGGCGCCGATGACGATGTCCGGGTAGTCGTCGGCCATCTCCAGCTGGAGCAGCGCCTCCTTGCCGATCACCGTCTGGTGCAGCGCGACGTGGTTGAGCACGCTGCCGCCCGCGTAGTTGGTGAACGGGTCGTTCATCGCGACCTCGATCGCCTCCGAGGTGGCGATGCCGAGGCTGCCGGGGCAGTCCGGGTCCTCGGCGAGGATGCCGCGGCCGGCGGCGGTCTCGGTCGAGGGGCTGGGCACGCAGGTGGCGCCGTAGGAGTGCATCAGGGCGCGGCGGTACGGCTTCTGGTGGTAGCTGACCTTCACCATGAAGACCTTGACCTCGAGGCCGAAGAAGGCCCCGGCGAGGGACAGCGAGGAGCCCCACTGGCCGGCCCCGGTCTCGGTGGCGAGCCGGCGGATGCCGGCCTCCTTGTTGTAGAAGGCCTGCGCGATGCCGGTGTTGGGCTTGTGACTGCCGGCCGGGCTGCCGCCCTCGTACTTGTAGTAGATCCGCGCGGGGGTGTCGAGCAGCTTCTCCAGGCGGCGGGCCCGGAACAGCGGCGCCGGGCGCCACTGGGCGTAGATCTGCCGGACGACGGACGGGATCTCGATGTCCCGCTCCAGGGTGAGCTCCTGCTCGGCCAGCTCCTTCGGCATGATCCCGAGCAGGTCCTCGACGGTCGCCGGCTGCCCGGTGCCCGGGTGCAGCGGCGGCGACAGCACGGGAAGGTCGGCGGCGAGGTTGTACCAGGTCGTCGGGATCTGTGAGTCGGCGAGCTGGTACTTGATGGTGTCCACGGTTGCGGCCTCCGGGCCTGGTTGTGGGAGAGGTGGGATGGGCGTCAGGTGGTGCGGCGGGCGGCCGCGTCGGCCACCAGCGATCCGGCGGTGAACCGGTGGGCGTCCGGCCCGGCGAACAGACCGGGGTGCTCGCGGCGCATCCCGGTCAGCACCAGGTCGTACGGAAGGTCGTCGAACTCGCCGTGCTCGCGCAGGAACTCCATCTGACGCGCGCCGTGCTCGTCGAAGGGGTGGTGCACGCTGTCGGCCGTCCCGTCGAAGTCCAGCGGCTTCATCCCGTACAGGCGGCAGAGCAGCTTGTTGAACACCGGGGTGGCCCGCACCCAGCGGCCGTCCAGGTAGACGGAGGTGAGCGCGTGGTAGTGGAACACGTCGCCGCCGACGTACTCCTTGATCCGGTCGGACGCCAGGTGGTTGCGCACGTCGGTGAGCACCAGGCGCCCGGGGACGCCGACCGAGCGCAGTGCGGCCAGGTACACCAGCGACTTGTGGATGCACATGCCGCGCTTCGCCTGCAGGGTCTGACTGGCCGTCAGTGCCTCGCGGGAGAAGTCCGCGCCGTAGATCTCGTAGTTGATCCGGTCCCGCACGGCGTAGTAGAGCTTCACCGCGCGGTCGCGGTCGTCCGCTCCGCCGTCCGGCAGCACCTCGGCGACGAAGGCGCTCACCTCCGGCGAGGCGTGGTCGATGAAGTCGGTCGCCGCCAGGGTGGTGGCGAATGCGTCGCTCGACATGGGAGTGGCTCCTTGTTCTCGGAACGGTCCGGTCAGAGGCCGAGCATGGTCGCGATCCGGACCCGCTGGACCTCGGAGGTGCCGGAGTAGATCGTCCCGGCGACGGCGTTGCGCAGCTCCTGCTCGACGCCGTACTCGGCCATGTAGCCGTTCCCGCCGAAGATCTGCACGGCGTTCAGGGCGGAGGCCAGGTTCGCCTCGCTGACCACCAGCTTGGTGGAGGCCAGGTCGACGGTGATGTCCCGGCCGGCGATCAGGGCCTCGGCGGTGTCGAAGAGCCAGCGCCGCGAGGTCTCGACGCCGATCCGCATCTCCACGATCCGGCTCTGCACCAGCTGGAAGGAGCCGATCGGCTGCCCGAACGCGGTCCGCTCCTTCGCGTAGGCGATGCACTCCTCCAGCCGGCGGCGCATCTCGCCGAGCGTGACGGCGAAGGAGCAGAGGATCTCCCACTTCATCACGTGGTCGAGCACCAGGAACCCGGTGCCGGCCCGGCCGATCACGTTGGCCTTCGGCACCCGGCAGTCGTCGAAGAAGATCTCCGACATCGGCGAGGACTTGAGGCCCATCTTCTCGATCGGGTTGCCGACGGTCAGCCCGGGGGTGTCCCGCTCCACGAGGAAGGTGGTCACCCCCAGCGGACCGGCGGTCGGATCGGTCTTGGCGTAGACCGCGATCACGTCCGCCACCGGTCCGTTGCTGACGAAGGTCTTGCTCCCGTTCAGCACGTACGCGTCGCCGTCGGGCACCGCGGAGGTGCGCATCGCCAACGCGTCCGACCCACCGCCGGGTTCGCTGATCGCGTGGGCGCCGATCAGGCTGCCCGCGGCGATCCCGGTGAGGTACCGCTCCTTCTGGGCGGCCGAACCGAAACGCTGCAGCGGGACTCCGACGCTCACCATGCTGGTGGTGACGGAGAAGTTCAACCCGCCGTTGCGGCAGCCGTGGCCGAGGCCCTCCAGGACGTACATGGTGGTCAGCAGGTCCTGGTCGAGCCCCCCGCACTCGGGCTCGAAGGGCAGGCCGAGCAGTCCCGAGTCGACGACCGCCTGCCACGGACCGCGCGGGAACCGCGCGGCCTTGTCGTGTGCCAGGTGGTCGTCACCGAACTTCTCGAACCACGGTGTCAGGCCGTCGCGCAACTCGCGCTGGTCGGCAGACCATTCGATCATCGCAGCTTCATTCCCCGGTCGGTGGTCGGTGGCGCGGGCGGGCTCAGTAGTGGGAGGACGCGGAGCCGGTGAGGTCGTGCACCTCGTCGCCGCGCAGCGCCGGGGTGAAGACGCACACCAGGCGGAGGTCCTCCTCCGGCCAGGCGATCAGCCAGTGCGCGTCGTGCTCGTCCAGCGCGTACAGCGTGCCCGGCTCGATGACGTGGCTGTTGCCGGCCATGTCGACGACCTCGCCGCGGCCCGAGATGCAGTAGCAGGCCTCCAGGTGCCGCTTGTACTCCAGCAGCGACTTGGTGCCGGCGGACACGACGGTGTCGGTGACCGAGTAGCCCATCTGGTCGGCCTCGACCAGGAAGCGGCGGCTGACGCCGTTGCCCCACTCGACCGTCTTGACGTCCTCGAGCTTGCGAATGAGCATGGTGAACTCCGTTCAGTGATTGGGCAGTTGTTCTTGTTGTGCGGGCCGGTGCAGCAGCCCGCGGACGAATCCGGAGAGTTCGGCGAGCAGATCGCCGCCGGACTCCTGGACCCGCTCGATCTCGGCCACCAGGGCGCTTCCGACGATGGCGGCGTCGGCTCCCAGCTCCCCCATGGCCGCCACGTCCCGGGCGGTGCGGACTCCGAAGCCCACGGCCACCGGGGCGGTGGTGAGCCCCTTCAGGGTGGTGACCACCGGCGCGAGCGCCGCGCGGTCCGGGGCCGGCACAGTGCCGGACCGGCCGAAGTGGGCCACCAGGTACAGGTACGCCGAGGCGAACTCGGCGCTCTCGGCCAGGACTTCACGGGGCGAGTTCGAGTAGCAGGTGGTCACCACCGGCTGCCCGATCCGCTCCGCGGCCTCCAGGTACCGCCGGCGGGCCAGCGGCGGGAGGCCGTGCAGCAGGGTCGCGTCCGCTCCCGCGCCCCTGGCCCGGCGCAGGAACTCCTCCAGGCCCACCGGCTTCACCGAGTGGCCCCAGTCGGCGAGCAGCGCGATCCGGGTGTGCCGCAGGTCCGGCCGGACCCGCTCGACGAAGCCGAGCACGGCCTCCAGGTCGACGCCCCGGTCCAGCGCCCGCCGGGCGGAGCGCCGGATGACCGGCCCGTCGGTCACCGAGTCGGGGAACGGGACGGCCAGTTCCAGGCAGTCCACCCGCTCGGCGTCCAGCAGCCGCACCAGCTCGTCGAGCCGGTCCAGCCCCGGGTCGCCGGCGTTGAGGAACAGCGCCAGTCCCGGGTCGGCGGGACCGCGGCCGGGGAAGAACCCGGCCGCGGAGCCCGCGGAGCCTGCGGGCGCGGCGGGCCCGGTGCGGACGGCGGTGCCGGTGCGGTCCGGGTGCTCAGCCATTGGCCCGCACCTCCTTGCGCAGCCGCTCCACCAGCTCGACCGCGGCGCCGTCGTGCACCGCCGTCCGGGCCGTCCGGTAGGCCTGCGCCCAGTCGGTGGTCCGGCCGGAGGCGACGGCCGCGGCCGCCGCGTTGAGGCAGATGCTCTCCACCGCGGCCTCCGGGCCGTGGCCCCGGAGCAGTCCGAGCAGGTGCTCGGCGGCGTCGGTGCCCTCCTCGGCCGGGCGGAGGTCCGCCAGGGTGCCATCCGCCGACGCGCCGACCGTCTCCGGCCCGACGGTCAGCTCCGTGCCGTTCGCCAGCACGGTGTTCGCGGTGAAGCTGAGCAGCTCGTCCACGCCGAGGCCGTTGCGCACCAGCCAGACCGGCCGGTCCGCCGCCAGCTCGGCGAAGCCGTCCCAGAGTTCCGGCGAGGAGACGCCGGTCAGCTGGACCTCGACGGGCACCGCGGCCAGGAACGGACCGAGCACGTTGACGAACCGGCCGATCTGCTGCATGCCGTAGGGCACGACGGCGCGGGCCAGCTCGGTCAGCTCCACCGGGTAGACGAACCCGGCGGCGAAGGCCAGGTTGAACCGGCCGAGCAGGTCCTCGCACTCGGCGTAGGAGCGCGCGGTCGGGATGCCGAGCCGGTCCAGGATGTCGATCGAGCCGTACCGGCTGCTGTAGCCGCGCGACCCGGTCTTGACGATCGGCACCCCGGTCGCCGCGGCCACCAGGACCGCGGCGGTGGTCAGGTTGAAGGTGGCGGGGCCGCCTCCGGTGCCGACCAGGTTGACGACGCCGGGCCAGCGGGCCGGCAGCGGCGCGGACCGGTCGGCGAGCGAGCCGAGGAACGACTCCAGGGTCGGCGTCGCGGGCGTGCGGGTGGAGAGCGAGGCGAGGACCGCGAGGGCCTCGCCGCTCTTCAGCCGGCGCTCGTGCAGCCGCTCCCAGAAGTCCGCCCAGACCGGGCGCTCCACCGGTCCGGTGCCCCGGACCAGGGTCTGCAGCAGATCGGACACGGCTACTTCGCCCCGCTCGCCACCGCGTCGGCCTGGGTGAGGAAGGCGTCGATGGAGGCGACCGAGCGGAAGTTCTCGGGCAGGATGTCGAGCGCGTCGATGTCCAGCTTGTAGGTGTTCTCCAGCCAGCCGACCAGGGTCAGCAGGCCGAGGCTGTCGACCACGCCGTTGGCCAGCAGGTCGAAGTCGTCCTCGAGCTCGTCGACGGTGACGTCCAGCAGGAACTGCTCGATCAGGTAACGCTTGATGTCGTCGGTGCGCGCCATGTTCAGCCTCCGGAGGCGGTGGTGTCGGTTCGGTGGTCGGCCTGCGCCTGCCGGGTGCGGCGCTGTACGGCCTTGCGGTCGAGCTTCCCGGTACTGGTGCGGGGCAGCGGGGTGTCCACCAGCTCGAAGGTGCTGGGGATGGCCACCCGGGGCAGCAGCCCGGCTGCGTGTTGACGGATGATCAGGGAGTTGAGCTTCACGCCCTCGGCGCGCTGCACGACGGCGTGCAGCCGCATGCCGGCGAGCTCGTCGGGCTCGGCGAGCACCGCCGCCTCGGTGACGGCCGGGTGGCTGCGCAGGGCGGCCTCGACCTCGGCGGTGTTGATCCGCACGCCGCGGACCTTCACCACGAAGTCGCGCCGGCCCTCCAGTGTCAGCACGCCGTCCTCGTGACGGCGGACCAGGTCGCCGGTGCGGTAGTAGCGCCGCCCGCCGGCGCGCTCCGAGAAGACGCCCCGGTCGAGCTCGGCGTCCAGGTAGCCGGCGGTCTGGAACGGCGTGGAGACCACGAGTTCGCCGCGGCCCGGCCCGGTCAGCTCGGCGCCGTCCTCGTCCAGGACCAGCGCGTCCACCCCGTCGATCGGGCGGCCGATCGGAACCGTACCGTACGGCATCGGGTCGATCGGGTCGATCGTGTGGATGAAGCTGTCGTTGGTCTCGGTGCAGCCGTAGACGTTGTGGAAGACCGCCTTGGGCAGCAGGTCCGGCAGCGGCTCGAAGCCCCGGGCGCTGACGGCGTCGCCGGTGAGCAGCGCGTGCTCGACGGAGTCCAGCCGCAGCTCCTCGTCGGCCTCGGCGGCCTGGGCGAGCAGCTGGTAGAGCATCGGGACGCCCTGGACGACCTGGACCGGCCGGGCCTGGAACTGCGCCAGCAGGTGGGCCGGGTTGGCGGCGAGGTCCTGGTCGACCAGGTTGACGCAGCCGCCACGGCTGAGGGTGGTCCAGATGTCGAGCAGGCAGAGGTCGAAGTTCAGCGGCGCGTAGTTGAGCACCGTGCTCTCCGGACCGATGCCGAAGTAGCCGGCCGCCCAGTCGCCGAAGCGCTCCACCGCGCCGCCGGTCAGCGGCACGACCTTGGGCAGCCCGGTGGAGCCCGAGGTGGTCAGCAGCAGCGCCACGTCGTCCGGGTCACCGTCCTCGCGGACGGTGAACCCGCCCTCCCCCGAGGTCAGTTCGGCCGGATCGGGTAGCCGCCGGGCACCGCAGCGCTCCAGCAGGGCGGACAGCGTCTCGGCGCCGAGCTCCGCCGAGGGCAGCAGGACCGGCTGGCGGAGCATCAGGCAGGCCAGCACCACGGCGATGGCCTGCGGCGACTTCTTCGCCACCACGGCGACCGGCTCCGCGGACGGCAGGCCCAGGTCGGCCAGCCGCACGGCGGCCGCGCCGGCCATCCGGTGCAGGTCCGCGTAGCTCACCTCGTCCGCGTGCCAGAGCAGTGCCGGCGCCTGCGGGCGGAGCTCCGCCTGTTCGGCGATCCGGCCAGGGAGGGATCTCCACGGCATGAGCAGTCCTCCGTCTCACGTAGGAATGTCTGAGGGAGCAGCCGAAAACCGATTACGGCCACTGAAAAAGTGCGCAGGCGGAATCGCCCGCTCCGTACGGGTGGAATCCACCCAAAGGCGACGAGCGGCCGCGGCGATGGGCGCGCGGACCCGTCAAAAAGTTAATAGATGAATACAGCCGAAAAAGTTGATTGATGAACTGCCCGATTTGGACGGAGGCGCTCCCGATGTCGCTGTTCCGACACCCGAAAGCCCCCCCCCGGGCGAGGCCGGGCACCGCCAGGTCAGTCCGCGTGCCGCCCCGAGGGCTGCGCGAACGCGGCGGAGACACCCAGCACGAGATAGGTACAGCCGGTGATGTACTTCTGCGCGCGGGCGAACCGCACACTGCGGGCGAGCCAGGCGCCCACACCGATCGAGGCCACCGCGTACACCAGGTCCATGGCCAGGGCGATCGCGAAGAACACCAGGCCGAGCGCCAGGGTCTGGCTCGCCACCGAGCCCCGGTCAGGGTCGACGTACTGCGGCAGCAGGGCCAGGAAGAAGAGCGCGACCTTGGGGTTGAGCACGTTCACCAGGACGCCCTGGCGCAACAGTGCCCCGACCGGACGGTGAGGCTCCTGACCTGACGGACCCTCACCCAGTGCGCCGGTCTTGGACAGCAGGGTTCGGACACCCAGGTAGACCAGGTACGCGGCGCCGGCGTACTTCACCACGTTGAAGGCCAGCGCGGAGGCGGCGATCAGCGCCGACACCCCGACCACCGTGCCCAGAACGTGGACCAGCGTGCCCAGTTCGACCCCGACCGCCGAGGCGAACGCCGCCCGCCGACCCTGGCCGATGCCCCGGCTGAGGATCAGCAGCATGTTCGGGCCCGGCACCGCGACCACCGCGATCACCGTGGGCACGAACAACATCAGCGCCGCCATCGACGGCAGTGTCAGCTGCACCGGACCGCTCCCCCTCCGCCACCTGCGGACTGAGTCCGGATCAGCCCCACTCGAGGTCTCCGTCCTGCCCGCTCACGGGGCCGGCCGGGATTCCGAAACCCACCCAACCCGGCTGAAATGCGCGCCGAATGGCCACCATACCGCTCATCCCCCCAGTCAATTCACCCTGCTTGACATGCCCCGCCCGTACGCTGTGTCCCGAGCGCGGTTACCTTCGATCCTGCTCACCAAACCTCGGTAAGTCCAGGGATGATCGCTGTCCCAAAGGTGCCGTGACTGGTGACGGCCAGGTTTGTCCGCGCGAGAACCAGAGAGCAGCAGTACAGAGCACTGCAGAGCAGCACCACAGAGCAGCACGACCGAGCAGCACCACCACCACGGAGTAGCAATGGATCTTGAGAAGGACCGGAAAGTCCTGGCATCCCTGTACCGGCAGTTACGGAATGAGCCGAATCTGGGCACCCCGGAGCTCTGTGCCCGCGCGGGCCTGGATCCATCCTCCATCGACGAGGCCGTGGCGCTGCTCACCGAGCTCGGGCTGCTGGCCGAGTCCGGCCACAGCGCCGGCCGGCCCACCGTCACCGCCACCGCCACCGAGACCGCGCTCAACCGCCTTGCGCAGCAGGCGGAACAGACGGCCGCGCGCTCGCTGGAGGAGGCCATCCGGATCCGTAAGGCGATGCGGCTGCTCACCACCGAACTCGCCGACCAGTACCAGCAGCAGGAGAGCATGGCGCCGGCCGAGCTGATCGTCGGCCTCGACCGCATCTCCGAAGTCCTGGAGGACTGCACCGAACTGGCGCAGGACGAGGTGCTGAGCATGCACCCCGGCCCGGTCGTGGAGAGCCGCTCCAAGGCCCGGCTGGAGCGCAACCAGAAGGTCCTCGACCGCGGCGTGGGGATGCGCACCATCCATCTCGCCTCCACCGCACGGCTCCCGCAGGGCCTGGCCCTGCTGGAGGACATGCAGCGCGCCGGGGTCCGGATCCGGCTGGCCCCGACCATCCCGTTCCGACTGATCGTCATCGACGAGGTGATGGCCTTCACGCCGGCCTTCGGCACCGAGGCGCAGCCCACCGCGATGGTCACCCGCGGTCCGGTGATCACCCGGCTGCTCCGGCGCGTCTTCGAGCACTGCTGGCAGTCCGCGGTCGAACTCGGCACCGACGCCCCGGCGCCGCAGGACCTCGACGACACCCCGCTTACCGGGCAGCAAGCGGGGATCCTGCGGCTGATGAACGCCGGGTTCAAGGACGAGGCGATCGCCCGCGAACTCGGGATCTCCACCCGGACGTTGCGCCGGCTGATGAACGACCTGATGGAGAAGCTCGGGGCGGACAACCGCTTCCGGGCGGGGGTGCGCGCCCAGCAGCTGGGCTGGCTCAAATAGCGCCGGGGGCGCCTGCCCTGGCCCGGCCGGCCAGGGCGGGCGTCCCCCTGCCCCGCGGCGCCCGTCCGGTGCCCTTCCGGCGCCCTTCGCGTCCGCACGGTGGCGGTGCGACCGGGATCACGCGCACCGTCGCGCGACGTCCTCCCCGGCGGATCCGCCGGGACGGGCTCCGCGGAGGCACGCTCCGGCGCGTCGTGCGCGCCGAACCGCTAGCCTGGACCGCTCCCCGTCCCGCGGTCCACCTTGGAGCACCCCGCCGTGTCCGACAGCTTCACGCACCTGCACGTCCACACCGAGTACTCGATGCTGGACGGAGCCGCGAAGAACGGGAAGCTGTTCGCCGAGGCGGAGAGACAGGGCATGCCCGCCATCGCGATGAGCGACCACGGCAACATGTTCGGCGCCTACGAGTTCTTCCACGCCGCCGCCAAGACCGGCGTGAAGCCGATCATCGGCATCGAGGCGTACGTCGCCCCCGCCTCGCGCTTCCTGAAGAAGCAGGTGTTCTGGTCGCCCGGCGGCCAGCGCCCGAC
This sequence comes from Kitasatospora sp. NPDC047058, assembly GCF_040643935.1. NCBI lineage: Bacteria > Bacillati > Actinomycetota > Actinomycetes > Kitasatosporales > Streptomycetaceae > Kitasatospora > Kitasatospora sp. NPDC047058. The sequence goes on from NZ_JBEYVJ010000118.1 coordinate 17,560, forward strand.
CGGTGCGGACGGCGAGGGCGGCAAGGACGTCTCCGGCGGCGGCCGTTACACCCACATGACGATGTGGGCACAGAACGCCACCGGCCTGCGGAACCTCTTCAAGCTCTCCTCGCTCGCGTCGATGGAGGGCTACTACATGAAGCCCCGGATGGACCGCGAGCTGATCGCCGCCAACGCGACCGGCATCATCGCCACCACCGGCTGTCCCTCGGGCGAGGTGCAGACCCGGCTGCGGCTGGGCCAGTACGAGGAGGCGGTCAAGGCCGCCGGCGCCTACCAGGACATCTTCGGCAAGGAGAACTACTTCCTGGAGCTGATGGACCACGGCCTGGACATCGAGCGCCAGGTCCGCGCCGACCTGCTCCGGCTGGCCAAGCAGCTGGACATCCCGCTGCTGGCCACCAACGACTCGCACTACGTGACCGCCGACCAGGCGGACGCCCACGACAGCCTGCTCTGCGTCGGCGTGGGCAAGAACAAGGACGACCCGAACCGGTTCAAGTTCCAGGGCACCGGCTACTACGTGAAGACCGCCGAGGAGATGCGCGAGCTCTTCCGCGAGCTGCCGGAGGCCTGCGACAACACGCTGGCGATCGCCGAGCGGGTCGAGTCGTACGAGGAGGTCTTCACCTACGTCGACCGGATGCCGCAGTTCGACGTGCCCGAGGGCGAGACCCAGGCCTCGTACCTGCGCCAGAAGATCGCCGCCGGTCTGCAGCACCGCTACGGCGACAACCCGAGCCAGGAGGTGCTGGACCGGGTCGAGCTGGAGATGGGCGTGATCACCCCGATGGGGTTCGACGCCTACTTCCTCGTGGTCGCCGACATCTGCCAGTACGGCCGGGACAACGGCATCCCGGTCGGCCCCGGCCGAGGCTCGGCGGCCGGTTCGATGGTCGCCTACCTGACCGGCATCACCCAGCTCGACCCGCTGGAGCACGACCTGCTGTTCGAGCGGTTCCTCAACCCCGAGCGCATCAACCCCCCGGACGTCGACATCGACTTCGACGACCGCCAGCGCGACCAGATGGTGCGCTACGTCACCGAGAAGTACGGCTCCGCCTACACTGCCCAGGTCAACACCTTCGGCACGATCAAGGCCAAGGCCGCCGTCAAGGACGCCAACCGCATCCTCGGCTACCCGTTCTCGATGGGCGACCGGATCACCAAGGCGATGCCGCCGGACGTCATGGGCAAGGGCGTCCCGCTGGCCGACCTCTTCAACGAGGGCCACCCGCGCTACAACGAGGGCACCGAGATCCGCGGGCTCTACGAGAACGAGCCGGACGTCAAGAAGATCATCGACACCGGCCGGGGCATCGAGGGCCTGATCCGCGGCACCGGCGTGCACGCCGCGGCCGTCATCCTCTCCTCCACCCCGCTGCTCGACCTGATCCCGCTGCACATGCGGGACAAGGACGGCGTGATCATCACCGGCTTCGACTACCCGTCGTGCGAAGCCATGGGCCTGATCAAGATGGACTTCCTGGGTCTGCGGAACCTGGGCATCATCGACCACTGCATCAAGATCATCAAGGCCAACCGGGGCGTCGACGTCGACATCGAGAAGATCCCGATCGACGACCCCACCACCTACCAGCTCCTCGCCCGCGGCGACACCCTCGGCGTCTTCCAGCTCGACGGCGGCCCCATGCGGGCCCTGCTGCGCCTGATGAAGCCCACCGAGTTCGCCGACATCTCCGCAGTCTCGGCGCTGTACCGGCCCGGCCCGATGGGCATGAACTCCCACACCAACTACGCGCTCCGCAAGAACGGCCAGCAGGAGATCCTGCCGATCCACCCCGAGCTGGAGGCCCCGCTCAGCGAGGTCCTCGGCCCCACCTACGGCCTGATCGTCTACCAGGAGCAGGTCCAGCGAGCCGCGCAGGTGCTGGCCGGCTACAGCCTCGGCCAGGCCGACCTGCTGCGCCGCGCGATGGGCAAGAAGAAGAAGGAGGTGCTGGAGAAGGAGTTCGTCCCCTTCCACGCCGGCTGCAAGGAGCGCGGCTACTCCGACGCGGCCATCCAGGCGGTCTGGGACGTCCTGGTCCCGTTCGCCGGCTACGCCTTCAACAAATCGCACTCCGCCGCGTACGGCCTGGTCTCGTACCAGACCGCCTACCTCAAGGCCAACTACCCCGCCGAGTACATGGCCGCGCTGCTCACGTCCGTCGCCGACGACAAGGACAAGATGGCCGTCTACCTGGCCGAGTGCCGGCAGATGGGCATCCGGATCCTCTCCCCCGACGTCAACGAGTCCGTGGTCGACTTCACCGCCGTCGGCAGCGACGTCCGCTTCGGCCTCAAGGCGGTGCGCAACGTCGGCGTGCCGGTCATCGAGTCGCTGGTGACGACCCGCAAGGAGAAGGGCAAGTACGCCTCCTTCCCGGACTTCCTGGACAAGGTCGAGCTGGTGGTCTGCAACAAGCGCACCGTCGACTCCCTGGTCAAGGCCGGCGCCTTCGACTCGCTCGGGCACACCCGGCTCTCGCTCAGCACCGTGCACGAGACCGCGATCGACGCGGTCACCGGGGTGAAGAAGCAGCAGGCGATCGGCCAGGACGACCTGTTCGGCGCCCTCGAACCCGGCGACGGCGGCGGCATCGGCCTGGACTTCCAGCTCACCGACCGTGAGTGGCCCCGCCGCCAACTCCTCGCGCTGGAGCGGGAGATGCTGGGCCTCTACGTCTCCAGCCACCCGCTGGACGGCGCCGAGCACATCCTCTCGCAGAACCGCGACACGTCGATCGCCGAACTCCTCGGCTCCGGCCGCACCGAGGGCGAGGTCCGCCTCTCCGGCCTGATCACCGCCGTCGACCGCCGGATCAACAAGGCCGGCAACGCCTGGGCGATCATCACCCTGGCCGACCGTGACGGCTCGGTCGAGGTGCTGTTCTTCCCCGCGACCTACAACCTCATGGCCGAGCAGATGATCGAGGACAACGTCATCTCGGTCCGCGGCCGCCTCAACGAACGCGACGGCTCGCTGAGCATCTTCGGCCAGGAGATCAACACCCTCGACGTCTCCTCCGCCGAACTCGGCACCAAGCCGCCCGTCCAGATCACCGTGCCGCTCGGCAAGATCACCGCCGAGACGGTCGCCGAGCTCAAACTCGCCCTCCAGGCGCACCCCGGCGACGTCCCGGTCCGGCTGCTGACCACCAACTGGGACAAGGACACCCTCTACGAGCTGGGCTTCCAGGTGAACCCCGGCAACGGGCTGGCTTCGGACATCAAGACCCTCCTCGGCAACCGGGCCTGGGTGGGAACGGGCTGACGGCAGTGGCTCAGGGCGTGCCGGACACTCCCTGAGCAGGCGGCCCGGGCCGCCGCTCCTCCAACCGCCGGTCCGCCGGCCGGGGGGGGGGGGGGCCGGCCCCCCCGGCCCAGGGGCAGCGGACACCGGGGTACATCACTCAGAAAGGCAAGTCACCTCGGTTGCGGGGGGTGGGGGTGTGTGT